>DFBF01000302.1 GCA_002367285.1 Rhodobacteraceae bacterium UBA3087
TAGCCGACCTCGGTGAACTTGGTCGCTTCGACCTTGATGAACGGCGCGCGGGCCAGTTTTGCCAGACGGCGGCTGATTTCGGTTTTGCCAACGCCTGTGGGACCAATCATCAGGATGTTCTTGGGGTACACCTCGTCTCGCAAATCAGCGCCCAGTTGTTTGCGCCGCCACCGGTTGCGCAGGGCAACAGCGACGGCGCGTTTTGCGTCACTTTGGCCGATGATAAAACGGTCCAGCTCGGATACGATTTCGCGCGGGGTCAGGTCGGTCATTTTGCTATCTTCTCCACGGTCAGGTTGCCGTTCGTATACACACAGATGTCGGCGGCGATGGCCATGGCACGGCGCGCGACGCTTTCCGCGTCCCCATGCCCGCCCATCATGCCCCGCGCGGCGGCCAGGGCATAGTTTCCGCCTGACCCGATCGCCGCCACGTCGTGTTCAGGCTCCAATACATCGCCAGCGCCGGTGATGATATACAGCTCGCTCCCATCGGTGACGATCAGCATCGCCTCCAGCTTTTGCAGGTATTTGTCGGTGCGCCAGTCTTTGGCCAGCTCAACCGAGGCCCGTTGCAGCTGCCCGGGCGTTGCCTCCAGCTTGGCCTCAAGCCGTTCAAGCAGGGTAAAGGCGTCGGCGGTCGATCCGGCGAACCCGGCCACAACGTCATAGCCACCCGGCGACAGCCGCCGCACCTTGCGCGCTGTACCTTTGATCACGGTCTGACCCAGGCTGACCTGCCCGTCGCCTGCCACAACTACTTCGCCGCCCTTGCGCACGCCGATAATCGTCGTGCCGTGCCAACCGGGAAAATCGTTATCCGCCATGGTGTCTCCTATTCTGGTTGGGAAACTATATGGACACGGGTGCCGCGCGGCACAAGCGTTTGCGTCCGTTTGGCGGTGGCGATACCCTGCACGCATGGCTGAACCGAAGATCCTGCGCATCTATCTGGACCCCATCCCGTTGCAACAGGCGCGCGATGGCACATTCGGGATTATGAACCGCGTGCAGGCGGCGTTCGAGGGGCGCGGGTTTCGGGTGGAATTTCGCAAGAACAGCGAACGCGAGCGGCTGAAGTCAGCGATGCGCAACGGCTATTCCTTATTCTATATGGATGACCCGTTTCACGCAAATTCCCTGACCCTGCGCAAGGCGTATTATTTCCCGTTCTGGCGGATCGAAAACAGCGCAAAACGGTGGGACTTTGAAGTCGCCCAAGCGCCCTTCAATCCTGCCAAAGTAGACCCTATTCAGGCGCAAAGGTGGGTATCCAGCTGGCGCAAATGGAATTTCAAAGAGAGCATGAAGGGTGTCACCCGCGATGGCCCTGTCTATGTCCCGTTGCAAGGGCGCCTGCTGGAACAGCGTTCATTTCAGGCCGCAAGCCCGATTGATATGATCCGTGCGGTACAAAGCAGCACGGACAGGCCGATCCTGTTGGGTCTGCATCCTGGTGAGGTTTATGATGTCGAGGAACTGGCGGCGGTGCAGGCCATCGCCGACGCTGACCCACGTGTTAGCCTGCAAACAGGTGGAATGATCGCGGCGCTGAAGGCTTGCGACTATGTCGTCACACAGAATTCAACGGCCGCCCTGTCCGGGTTCTTTTTCCACAAACCGGCCGTGCTGTTCGGACAGATTGATTTCCACCATCAGATGACGAATGTGCACGACTTAGGCCAGGTGAAAGCCTTGTCAGACATCAAACAGACAACACCTGCCTTTGATCAATACCTGTATTGGTTCATCCAGATGAACGCGATCAAGGCGGACGAAGACGCAGCAGAACAGGCCATTCTGGAGACCGTCAAACGCCGCGGCTGGCAGGTTTAATCCAGCCAACCGCCCAGGTTGCGTTGAATGATCCCCGACAGGGCCGCGATGTGGGCGTCATCGTCATTCAGGCAGGGAATATAGGTAAAGCTCTCGCCACCCGCCTCGATAAAGGCTTCCTGGATTTCTTCCTGGATTTCCTCGAGCGTTTCGATGCAATCGGCCGAAAACGCGGGCGCAATCACGGCGATGTTCTTTTTCCCGGCTTTGGCCAGACGCGCGACCTCTTCAACCGTATAGGGTTTCAGCCATTCTTCGGGGCCGAAAACGGATTGGAACGTGGTGGTGATATCGCCATCCGCCCAGCCCAGCCGCTCCTGCAACAGGCGCGATTGTTTCTGGCATTGGCAATGGTACGGATCGCCTTCGGTCAAGTATCGGATGGGCATACCGTGATAGGAGACGATCAGCGTGTCAGGCCGCGTTTCCATTGCCTCATAGGCCCGCGTGACCGACCCGGCCAACGCATCCAGGTAAGCGTTATCTTCGAAATAGGCCGCGACGGTGCGTGCGGCGGGTTGGGATTTTTCCACCATAAGCGCCCGGAAGAATTCGTCATTCGCCGTGCCCATCGTCGCGCCCGCATATTGCGGGTATAGCGGAAAGAACAAGACCCTATCACAGCCGGATTTGACCATTTCAGCCACTTTCGACTTGGTCGACGGGTTGCCGTATCGCATGCAGAAATCAACCATGACCTGATCGCCGTACAGGTCTTGCATTGTCGATTTCAGCTTGGCGGTCTGTGCCTTGGTGATCGTCATCAACGGGCTTTCGCCCTGTTCATGATTCCAGATTGATTTATACGCCGCACCCGAACTGCGTGGGCGTTTGGTCAGGATGATCCCTTGCAGGATCGGTTGCCATTTCCAGGCCGGGTAATCGATCACACGCCTGTCCGACAGAAACTCGTTCAGATACCGGCGCATGGGCCAATAGTCATAGCCATCCGGCGTGCCCAAATTGGCAATCAGAATGCCCACCTTGCGGGGTGGAATGATCGGGTGGTCGGCTGGCTTTTGCATGGGGTGATCCTGGCTTGGCGCGTTTCGTTTCAGATAAACTGTTTTGGACACCGGTCAATCGGGCAGTTTCGTTTCATCCGTGTTCAGGGCATCTGACAGACGCGCCATGGCGGACCCGGGGCGCAGTGGTTTTTGTTGACTGTCATCGGGGGCCCATCCGGTCAGAAAGATCATTTCGAATGTTGCCGGAATACGCCCATCGGTGCCGAAGTGCTGTTCATAGCGCTGGGCGACATCGGCAAACAGGCTACGGGAAACCGGGCGTTTCAGCCTTTGGTCCAGGGCATTTCCCTCGCCCATCGCCCTAAGATCACGCATCAGGGAAAATGCATCCGAATAGGTCACGTTGCGCAGCGAACTATCGGCGACAGGCAACGCGAACCCGGCCCGCTGCATCAGAGCGCCAAGATCACGGATTTCCCCCATCGGCGCGACGCGCGGCGACAGCCCGCCAGTATGGGCCACTTCGGCCTCGGACAGGGTGCTGCGCAGCTCGCTTAGGGTTTGACCGCCGAACATCACGCCCATGAACAACCCATCGGGTTTCAGCGCGCGGCGGCTTTGGATCAGCTGGCCGACAGGGTCGTTGGCCCAGTGCAGCGACAGCCCATGGATCACCAGATCATGCGCGCCGGGCGCCAGAGCAAGCACCTCGTCATCGGGCACAATCACCGCATTGGGAAAGAAATCTGCCCAGATTTGTGGAAAACCGGTCACCACGGCGGGTTTGGTAAACGGTCTGTTAACCTCTGTTAAGCGATCCTGTACCTCGTCGGCCGCGTCCTGTTGCAAGAACATGCCATCAGGCGTCGCACGGGCGCGGTTGCGGGCCAGCTGTGCGGGGTCGGTCAGTTTTGGTGGGCTCTGCGTCATGGGCGCGGACCATAGAAGGAGCGTTGAAAATTGCAATCGGCCCTGACCATGTTGTTCCCGCCACAATGCGTCAGCTGTGGTGACCCGGTGGAAACCGAGTTCGGTCTGTGCGGTAAATGCTGGGTCCAAACGCCCTTCATTGCCGGGCTGGTTTGTGACACCTGCGGCACGCCTTTGCCGGGCGAGGATGACGGCCATATCGTGCACTGCGATGACTGCATGGCGCTGGCGCGACCCTGGATGCGCGGGCGGTCAACGCTGATTTACAAGGACAATGCGCGACGACTGGTGCTGGCGCTGAAACACGGTGACCGTTTGGATCTGGCGCGACCCGCAGGTGTCTGGATGGCCCGCGCAATGGCGCCGATCCTCGAGCCGGACATGATCGTTGTTCCTGTCCCCGCCCATTGGACGCGCCTGTTTCAAAGACGCTACAACCAAGCAGCAGTGCTTGCCAAGACCATGGCGACCGAGCTTCGGTTTCAGTTCGCACCGGATGTATTGATCCGCCCGCGTCGCACCACACCGCACGAAGGCATGAGCCTGGATGCACGCTTTGCCAACATGCAGGGCGCGATCCGGCCGCACCCGAAACGGGGCGAACGATTGGCGGGGCGCAAGGTTTTGCTGGTCGATGATGTCATGACCTCTGGGGCAACTTTTGCCGCTTGCGCCGAGGCCGCATTGGCCGCTGGCGCGCAAGAGGTAAGAACCGCCGCACTGGCGCGCGTGGTCAAGGATGCCTAAATAGGGCGAAACCGAAACGCTCGATAAAGGCAACGCCATGCAACCTGTGACAATCTACACCACCCAAATGTGCGGCTTTTGCCACGCTGCGAAACGGCTTTTGACCTCGAAAGGGGTTGAGTTCACTGAAATCGACGTCGCCATGAACCCAGACAAGCGCCAGGAAATGATGGCGCGGGCCAATGGCGGATATACCGTGCCGCAGATTTTCATCGCTGAAGCCCATGTTGGCGGATGTGATGACCTGTATGATCTGGAACGCGTCGGAAAACTTGACTCCATGTTGGCTGGCTGATGCGCGCAGGGCTGGTCCAGATCACCGCAACGGATGATCCGGCGGCAAACCTGCCGGTGACGGTGGCTTTCGTGCGCGAAGCCGCCGCGATGGGCGCTGAGTTTGTCCTGACACCAGAGGTGACAAACATCATTTCGACCAGTCGCAAACATCAACAACGGGTGTTGCATCACGAGGCGGATGACCCCAGCTTGGCGGCCTTGTGCGCCGAGGCCAAAGCGTTGGGCATCTGGTTGCTGATTGGGTCTTTGGCGCTGAAGACGGATGGCGCGGATGGGCGGTTTGCAAACCGGTCCTTCATGATCGCGCCCAGCGGTGAAATTGTCGCGCGATACGACAAAATCCACATGTTCGATGTGGAAATCGACGCTACCGAAAGCTATCGCGAAAGCGCCGGGTATCGCCCAGGAACGCGGGCCGTGTTGGCAGAGGCCGACTTTGCCAAGATCGGCATGACGATTTGTTATGACATGCGATTTGCGAACCTTTATCGCAGATTGGCCCATGCAGGGGCGCAGATCCTGACAGTCCCGGCCGCCTTTTCACCGGTGACCGGCAAAGCGCATTGGGAAAGCCTGCTGCGCGCCCGGGCGATTGAAACCGGATGTTTCGTCTTTGCGCCGGCCCAATGCGGCAGCCATGGCGACAAGCGCTCAACGCATGGGCACAGCCTGGTCGTGTCACCCTGGGGCGAGGTCTTGGCAGATGGCGGTGGCGTACCCGGTGTGACTTTGGTTGATTTTGACCTCAAGGACGTGGAAAGGTCCCGCGCAAGGGTCCCGTCACTGACCCATGACCGTGAATTCGAAGGCCCATGAATGTCCGATAGCTCGACCGACAGCCTCTCCGTCGCCTTGTTCAGTGAAATGTTCATGGCCGACCAACTGGCGCGCAATCGCCTGTCCAGGGCGTTGCCCAAGGGCATGGAGCTGAGCCATTTTTCCGTGCTGAACCACCTTGCGCGTGTGGGTGACGAAAAAAGCCCGGCACAGTTGGCCAAGGCGTTTCACGTGACGCGCGGGGCGATGACCAATACGCTGAACAAACTGGAATGGGCCGGCCATGTGCATATTCGCCCCGATTGGGACGACGCGCGGCGTAAATTCGTGACGATCTCACCTGCTGGCCGCCGTGCACGTGATTCGGCACTGCAAGCGATTACACCGATTATCGCGGGCATCGTCGAATCAATCGGCGTGGACAAAGTGAAGGCCGCTTTGCCGGTGCTGCGCGAAGTGCGGGAACGATTTGACGAAGACCACTGATGGCGCCTGCGCCCCGGTCAACGCCCACCCACCCGCCCCGTTGCCCGGCGCACAGGCTTGTTCTTTTCCTCTTGCCGGAAATATCCCCGCCGGAGGCCAGAAATCTGCCGCGCAGCGGCTATGCCCAACAAGAGGAGACTGCGAAGCAGTTGACGATTGGCGGGAGCGCTACGCCTCGGGTTTTATGGCCGCTGTGACATAGTTCACCGACAGGTCTTTGTCCGAGATCGACCAGCTCCAAGTGATCGGATTGAACACGAACCCCTTGCGGTCCACATTTTCCAACGCGGCCTGCGCGATCATCGCTTGCAGCTCATCCGGTGTGATGAATTTCGACCACTCATGTGTGCCCTTAGGCAGCCAGCGCATGATGTGTTCCGCACCTACAATCGCCACCGCAAAACTTTTCGGATTGCGGTTGATGGTTGAACACAGGAACAGCCCACCCGGTTTCGCCAGCTGCTGACAGGCGGTCAGGAACATTTGCGGGTCGGCCACGTGTTCGACGATTTCCATCGCCAGAACCACGTCAAACTGTTCGCCCGCATCGACCAGAGCCTCGGCCATGGTGCAGCGGTAATCAATGTTCAGCCCCATTTGGTCCGCGTGAACGCTGGCGGTCTTGATGTTGCCCTCGGCGGCATCTGCCCCGACAACCGTTGCCCCCAGCCGCGCCATGGGTTCGGATAACAGTCCGCCGCCACAGCCAATGTCCAGCAAACGCAGGCCTTTGAACGGCTCTGGCCCGCTCAGATCACGCCCGAATTCGGCAGCGATCTGTTGCGTCACATAGTCCAGCCGCACGGGGTTCATCATGTGCAGCGGTTTGAACTTGCCAGCCGGGTCCCACCATTCAGCGGCCATGGCTTCGAACTTGGCGACTTCGGCGGGATCGACAGTGGTTTGCATCTGTGCTTCTTTCTGATGGCAGGGCATTCGGGCGCGTTATATAAAGTGTTTCGCGAAAAACCTGAATTGTTATATTTTCGCGAAACGCGCGAAACCTATTGATGTTGCGGGCGTTTCAAAACACTTTAGGGGAAACATGGACAAGGCCGCAGGAAAAAATAGCGCAGGCGGAGATTTGTATCCGCGGGTCGAGCCATTTGCGCGGCGCATGCTGGATGTCGGCGACGGTCACCAGATCTATTACGAGCAATGTGGCAACCCCGATGGCATGCCTGTCGTCGTGCTGCATGGCGGTCCTGGCGGCGGATGCAGCCCCGTGATGCGCCAGTTCTTTGACCCCGAGAAATATCATGTCATCCTGTTCGACCAGCGCGGTTGTGGCCGGTCACGCCCGCATGCAAGCGTCAAGGACAATACGACTTGGCACCTTGTTGCGGACATCGAGAAGCTGCGTGAAACTGTCGGCGTGGACCGCTGGATCGTCTTTGGCGGAAGTTGGGGGGCAACCTTGGCGTTGATCTATGCTCAGGCCCACCCAAGCCGCACCGCCTGGTTGGTCCTGCGCGGTATCTTCCTGGCGACACAGGGTGAACTGGATTGGTTCTATGGCGGCGGCGCTGGGCAGTTTTGGCCCGATCTGTGGCAACGGTTCACAGATATTGTGCCCAAAGACGAACACCACGATCTGATTTCCGCCTATAACAAGCGCCTGTTTTCCGGTGATCGGACCGAAGAGGTCGCGTATGCAAAAGCCTGGGCCAGCTGGGAAAATGCGCTGGCCTCGATTGAAAACAACGGCGCGACGATGGACAGCCCGGCGGAATACGCGCGCGCGTTTTCGCGACTGGAAAACCACTATTTCATCAATGGTGCCTTTTTGGATGACAGTCAGCAGATCCTGCAAAACATGGTGAAGATCGCCCATGTGCCCGGCACCATTGTGCAGGGACGTCACGACATGATTTGCCCGCCGCATATGGCATGGAAGCTGCATAAATCCTGGCCAACCTCGGAATTTCGCATGATCCCGAAGGCCGGTCATGCCCTGTCTGAACCCGGCATTGCGTCCGAGCTGGTGCGCACGATGAACAAACTGGCCCGTCAACGGTCGACCTTGGGGCTGTAAAGCCACCGCGATACGGGCTGGAAAAGCGACGCCTGATGCCCCATGTGTCCGATATCGTTGCACAGGAGCCTGACATGTCGTCCGCCAGCAAATTCTGGGATCAGATCGCCGAAAAATACGCCAGCACGCCGATCCGCAATCCCGAGATCTATGAGCGCAAGCTGGAGTTGACGCGCAAACACCTGCGCCCGGATATGCAGGCGCTTGAATTTGGCTGTGGCACGGGTGGTACTGCGATTTCGCATGCGCCATACGCAGCGCAATACCGGGCCATGGATATTGCACCCAATATGATCAAGATCGCCAGCACCAAGGAAGGTGCCGATCAAGTGGCCTTTGAGGTCGCTGATTTCGACACAGCGCCCATTTTGCCAGCCTCCCTGGACGCAATTCTTGGCCTGTCGATTATCCACTTGATGCCAGACGCCAAGGCCACCATCGACAAGGTCTATGCCAGCCTGAAACCGGGCGGCATCTTTGTCAGCTCAACCGTCTGCCTGGGCGGCATGTGGTATCTGTGGCCTCTGATCGCCATCGGCCGGGCGCTGGGCAAAGCACCTGCCTTGAAATTCATGACGGTGGATCGGGTCCGTACCGTGCTGACCAACGCAGGTTTCGAATTGGTCGA
>DFBF01000127.1 GCA_002367285.1 Rhodobacteraceae bacterium UBA3087
GATCCGGACCGCGCGCCTTTGAGCCATGACGGCAGGGCTTTTGTCATCACCGCAGGGGCTGCCTCTGGTGCGCTGTCGCTGGCCGATGTGGTCGCAGATGCGGATGCGGCGGGCAAGGTTGCGGGCAAGGCGGCGGGTGGCAAAGCCAGCCGTGCGGCCGCGCCCAAGGTTGCCGCAGAAAAGGCCCAGGTGATAGAGCCGATCTGGATCATGCCGCAGGGCGCTGGCCCGGACAAGCGCATGAAAATGTGGCTGGATTTCCAGAACGACGTGAAAGTGTCAGACGTTCAGCTGGCGGCCCGCGAAGGGTACGAAAGCGTCGAACATACCAAACGCTATACCACGCTGGGCATGGCGACGGATCAGGGGAAGCTGTCCAATATCAACGGCTTGGCGGTGCTTTCTGATGCGTTGGATCAAAAGATCCCGATGACGGGCACGACCACGTTCCGCCCGCCCTATACGCCGATCAGCTTTGGCTCGATCGCCGGTGAGGCACGCGATGAGCTGTTCCAGCCGATCCGCAAGACACCGATCCAGGGCTGGCACGAAGAGGCGGGCGCGTATATGGAGCCGGTCGGCCATTGGCGCCGCCCCTATACCTATCCCAAAACCGGCGAGACGCATGAACAGTCGGTCAACCGCGAGGTGTTGAACACGCGCGAACGGCTGGGTCTGCTGGACGCGTCCACGCTGGGAAAACTGATCGTATCCGGGCCGGATGCGGGCAAGTTCATGGACATGATGTATACCAACATGATGTCGACCCTGGCCGTCGGCAAATGCCGCTATGGTCTGATGTGCACGGAAAACGGGTTTCTGTCGGACGATGGCGTGGTTGCGCGCATCGACGAGACGACCTGGCTGTGCCACACCACATCCGGCGGCGCCGATCGCATCCATGCTTGGATGGAGGACTGGCTGCAATGCGAATGGTGGGACTGGAAGGTCTATGTTGCCAATGTGACCGAACAATTGGCGCAGGTCGCCGTGGTCGGCCCCAATGCGCGCAAGCTGTTGGAAAAACTGGGCGGCACGGATGTGTCCAAGGACGCGCTGCCGTTCATGCAGTTTGTCGATGGCACGCTGGGCGGGTTTGACGCGCGGATCTATCGCATCAGTTTCTCGGGCGAATTGTCCTATGAAGTCGCGGTCCCTGCCAGCCAGGGGCGCGCGTTCTGGGACAGGCTGCTGGAGGCCGGGGAAGAGTTCGGCGTCGGGCCTTATGGCACCGAAGCGCTGCACATCATGCGGGCCGAGAAAGGGTTCATCATGATCGGCGATGAAACGGATGGCACGATCATTCCACAGGATCTGGGTCTGACCTGGGCGATCTCAAAGAAGAAAGAGGATTTCCTGGGCAAGCGGGCGCAACAGCGCAGCCACATGACCGATCCGAACCGCTGGAAGCTGGTCGGGCTGGAAACACTGGATGGCGGTGTGATCCCGGACGGGGCCTATGCGGTTGCCGATGGGGTGAATGCGAACGGGCAGAAGAACGTCGAAGGGCGTGTGACCTCGACCTATTATTCACCGACGCTGAAGCGTGGCATCGCCATGGGGTTGATCAAACACGGGCCGGACCGGATGGGTGACATTGTCAGTTTCCCGACCGTGGATGGCACCGGAACCGTGGTGAAGGCCAAGATCGTAAGCCCGGTTTTCTATGACGTGGACGGGGAGAAGCAGAATGTCTGAGGCAGTATCGGCGCTGAAGGGTGCGACATACGAAGGGTTCTGCACCGTCGCGGACGCGGGCCTGGTGGGCATGGTCACGGTGCGGGGTGATTTGTCATCGAAAGCGCTGGCCAAGGCTGTCACGGCCGTAACCGGCGCAGGGATGCCCGGGCAGGGCGCTGTTGCCCAAGGTGACAAGGGACGCGCGGCCTGGATGTCTCCCGATGAGCTGTTGTTGATCATTGATCATGGCGCAGCAGGGGCGGCCGTTGCCAGCCTGACCAAGGCCATGGCCAAGGAACATGCGTTGGCGGTGAACGTGTCGGACGCGCGCGCTGTGTTCCATGTGACTGGCGATATGGCACGCGACGTCATGGCGAAACTATCGCCCGCCGACCTGTCCGCGATGGAACCGGGCCAGTTGCGCCGCACCCGTCTGGCCCAGGTCGCGGGCGCATTTCATCTGATTGATGAAAGCACGGTCGAGATCGTCTGTTTCCGCTCGGTTGCCCAATATGTATTCGGGTTGCTGTGCAATGCGGCCAAGCCGGGCAGTGAAGTGGGCTATTTGTCACGCTAGCACCGGGGGCGGATTCTATTTCAGGTTGACGGTGGGCGCAGGGGCGATACTCTGCGCTGCATCGAGGTACTGTTTTCTGGGAAAAGTCATGAAAAAGAACATATTGCTTGCCGCTGCTGCTGCATTGGCCCTGTTGGCGCAGCCGCTGTTTGCCAAAACCTATACCTGTGAAATGGATCCGGTCAACAACAGGGTGTGGATCCCGGAAGTCGTTGTTGTGAACCATGACGAAGCCACGGGAAAGGTCGTGGCTCTGGACCCGATCATCAAGCACTTTACGGGCGGGCCGATCGTGGGCGAAGTGACCACGAACAATGCAAAGCGGATCACCTTTAAGTGGACGATCAAGGACATGACGGCGACCGGTGGCGGCCAGCGGTCCTTTGTGCCCGGCTTCCGCTTTTCCCTGACGGTCCAGCACGCCACGCACAAGGCGTCAATGTTTTCGACCCCGCTTGGCTATACCAACCGTGACCATGGCGAGGGGCGCTGTACCGTCAAGTAAGCGGTTCAGCAAACCTTCAAGCGCCCCCTTGACCTTTGGGCGCGCTCTGGCCCATCTAAGCCTTAGACGAAACACGCATGAACAGGGGGCTTACCCATGGCTTTTGAACTTCCCGATCTTCCCTA
>DFBF01000291.1 GCA_002367285.1 Rhodobacteraceae bacterium UBA3087
GGCGCCGGGGGCAAAGCTGTCAAGCCGGCGTTTGACCGCAGGGTCCGCAAAGGGTCGATCAAGGGTGTCCATGACCGTCCATATCGGACTTTGGGGATTGTGTCAAAACCGCTTGGCCTGACTGATCTGCACGCCTAAATGTCGTTTGCGTCGCAGTCGATTTGGTGAATCGCTGTCAAACCCTTATATTAGGGATGCGCGACAGGACCAGAGGGCCAGCCATGAACCACATTACGCCTGATATTGACGAGGCACCTGACCGCGATGACGCGGCGCAGGCCCTGAAAGTTTTGCGCGACTGGGCGGCTGGGGCCGATCCTGTCGAGGTGGCGCAACTGGACCCGTCGATTGCCCGGCTTTTGCCCGGCGGTGCGCTGTCCAATTATCCGGCGCTGTCACGCGATTATCCGTCCGATTTCGCGCCGGATGCAGGTTACAAGGCGGGCATGCCCGACCTGCAAAACGGCCCCGCCAGCCTGATCCAGGGCGCAAAACGGCACATCCAGCACGTCGGAATTTCGAATTTTCGTCTGCCGATCCGATACCATACCCGCGACGCGGGCGACCTGATATTGGAAACCTCGGTCACCGGTACGGTCAGCCTCGAGGCTGGCAAGAAGGGCATCAACATGTCGCGCATCATGCGCAGCTTTTATGCCCACGCGGAAAAGACCTTCAGTTTCGATGTGATCGAACACGCGCTGGATGACTACAAAACCGATCTGGAGAGCCTGGACGCCCGCATCGAAATGCGCTTTTCCTACCCGGCACGGGTGCAGAGCCTGCGATCCGGCCTGTCTGGCTATCAGTATTACGACATTGCGCTGGAACTGGTGGAACACCACGGCAAGCGGCGCAAGTTCCTGCACCTGGACTATGTCTACAGCTCGACCTGCCCCTGTTCGCTGGAACTGGCCGAACATGCCCGCCAGCAGCGCGGGCAATTGGCGACGCCGCATTCGCAACGCAGTGTCGCGCGGATTTCGGTTGAGAAGATCAAGCAGCTGAACCAGACCTTGTGGTTCGAAGACGTGATCGACATGTGCCGCTGTGCCGTGCCGACCGAAACCCAGGTGATGGTGAAGCGCGAGGACGAACAGGCGTTCGCCGAACTGAATGCCGCCAACCCGATCTTTGTCGAAGACGCCGCACGGCTGTTCTGCGAACAGTTACAACAGGATGCGCGCATCGGTGATTTCCGCGTGGTGGCCAGCCATCAGGAAAGCCTGCACAGCCATGACGCTGTGTCGATCCTGACCGAAGGCGAAACATTCGAGGCCCAAAGCCTTGATCCGAAACTGTTTTCGACCCTGTTTCATGCCGGCTGATCCGCTGATGTGAAAGGATCGAATTTTCACGGTTTTTCCGATCTAATTGGTCGGAAATTGACCGCTGAGTGCGGTGTTTCTACTGACTAATCAGTGGAAACAGTCATGGCGGTCGTCACAGGCGACGGCATATTTATCGACACCGGCGCGACCGGGCCCAGCGTCGGGGGCACGATCTCTGGCGGTGGCATAACCGTGACCCGCGACATATCGACCGCAACTCTGTTGGGGACAGCCACGGTAAGCGACCCGTCGTTGGGGGATGAGACCGGGATATATGATTTCGTGGGCACCGACGGGGCTGGCGCGTTTGAGGAAATCGAACATATGGTCGGCACGGTCTATGACGATGTCCTGTCCGGGGAAGACGGGCATGACGACCTGGCTGGCGGATCAGCGGCCGACCGATTGGATGGTGGCGTCAATGATGACTTCCTGACCGGCGGTACGGGTGATGATACCTTTGTCATGTCAGATGGCGGTGGGATGGACACCATCACTGATTTCGACATGGGTGACGCGGACGCGAACGGGTTTACCAATGATCAGCTGGACCTGCCCGGCCTGACAGATGCCGGGGGCAACCCGGTGCATGTGAACGATATCGTGGTCGGCGACGATGGGGCCGGCAATGCGGTTCTGACGTTCCCAATGGTGAAGGCCTGACGCTGACCGGCATCGCCCCGGCGATCTGGTCACGACAGACGGGCAGGGGGCGCAGCCCGTTCTGTGGGCAGGCCATTGGCATCTGGACCATCATGCGCTGGATCTGCGGCCCGATCTGCGCCCCCTCTTGCCACGTGAGGCGTTTCGCGCCCGTCTTGCGTTGGGCATCGCGCCCGCCATGCCGCATCCTGCTTGACAGCCGGGCCGCGCCCGTCCAACCCTGCGCCCATGTTCGATTTGCGCCCTGTTGGATATGTCATCGGCCTGCTCGTCGCCGTCCTTGGGGCGACGATGTGCATACCCATGTTGATTGACCTGATCGACGGGAGCGCGGACTGGACCGTTTTTCTGCAAAGTGCGGTCATCACCGTTCTGATCGGCGGCACGATTGCGATTGCCAGCTCAAATGGTGTTGAACAGGGCCTGTCGATCCAGCAGACGTTTCTGTTGACCACGGGGGTTTGGGTCGCGCTGCCGCTGTTTGGGGCCTTGCCCTTTGCGCTGAGCGAGGTGGACGCGCGCATCGTCGATGCGTTCTTTGAATCGATGTCGGGCATGACAACAACCGGCGCGACGGTGTTCTCGGGGTTGGATGAGATGCCCAAGGGGGTCTTGCTGTGGCGGTCGATGCTGCAATGGTTCGGCGGGATCGGGATCATCGTCGTGGCAATGGTGTTCCTGCCTGAACTGCGGATCGGCGGCATGCAGATTTTCCGCTCGGAAGCCTTTGACACTATGGGAAAAGTGTTGCCCCGCGCTGCCGAAATCGCAGGGCGGATCACCTGGATCTATATCTTTCTGACCATGACCTGTGCGGTGGCATATTTCCTGCTGGGCATGGAAGGGTTTGATGCGATCAACCACGCGCTGACCACCATGTCGACGGGCGGGTTTTCGACCCATGACGCGTCCTTTGGCAAATATCAGGGCACGCCGGAATATGTCGCATCTGTTTTCATGATCCTGGCAAGCCTGCCGTTCGTACGCTATATCCAGCTGTTGAATGGCACGGCAAAACCTCTGTTGGTTGACCCGCAGGTGCGGGCCTATCTGGTGGTCATTTTCCTGGTGACAATCGCCATGACCATGTTCCGTCTGATCGTTGATGGCGACAATTTCGCCCACGGGTTCCGCGAGGGCGTGTTCAATGTCACCTCGATCATTTCCGGCACGGGCTATGCCAGCACGGATTACCAGGAATGGGGCCAACTGCCTGTCGTTACCTTCTTTTTTCTTGGATTGATCGGCGGCTGTGCCGGGTCGACCGCCTGTTCGATCAAGATCTTTCGCTATCAGCTGTTGCTGGCGTCGATTCGCGTGGCGGTCCAGCGTATTCATTCGCCGCATGGGGTGTTCCTGCCGCGCTATGGCGGGCGGCCGGTCAGCCAGGACATCCTGTCGTCGGTCATGGCGTTTTTCCTGTTTTTCATCGTGTCGATGGGCGTGCTTTCGGTGGCGCTCAGCCTGACGGGGCTGGATTTTGTCACCTCAGTGTCCGGGGCGGCGACGATGCTGGCCAATATCGGGCCGGGGCTGGGTGACGTCATCGGGCCATCGGGCAATTTCCAGCCGCTGAATGATACGGCCAAGTGGATGATGATCGGCGCCATGTTGATCGGGCGGCTTGAGCTGCTGGTCGTCTATGTCCTGTTTACACTGAATTTCTGGAGGGGCTGATGTCTCAGGCGCCGCAAAAGCCGCTGGGGGCACAGATGTCCCATATGCTGAAAGACCGCGGCGTCGATGTGATTTTCGGCATCCCTGGCGTTCATAATATCGAGATGTACCGCGGCATTGAGGAGGCCGGGATCACCCACATTCTAGCGCGTCACGAACAGGGTGCGGGGTTCATGGCCGATGGCTATGCCCGCGCGACGGGCCGTCCGGGCGTGTGTTACGTCATCACCGGTCCGGGGCTGTTGAACACGCTGACGCCGCTGGGCCAAGCCTGGTCCGACAGCTCGTCCGTGCTGGCGATTTCGTCTTGCCTGGACGAGGTCGCGGCGCGCAAAGGCCAGCTGCACCAGATGCGGGATCAGCAGGGCGCGGGGGCGACGGTCTGCGACTGGTCGGAAACGGCGCTCAGC
>DFBF01000162.1 GCA_002367285.1 Rhodobacteraceae bacterium UBA3087
ACCGCGCGGATGAAAGGGTAAGGACATGAAAAAACTTCTGACCCTCTCGCTGGTGGCTCTGGCCACCCCCGCGATGGCTGCTTCCGACGAAGGCTTCTTTTCGCTGGCGAACACTAACTTTGTCGTGACGCTGGCGTTCCTGCTGTTCGTCACGTTCCTGGCCTATATGGGCGTTCACAATCTGCTGGGTGGTCAGCTGGACAAACGTGCCGATGGCATCAAGTCCGAGCTGGATGAAGCCCGCGCATTGCGTGAAGAAGCCCAGACCGTGCTGGCCTCGTATGAGCGCAAGCAGAAAGAGGTCAAGGATCAGGCGGCCCGTATCGTTGCCCATGCCAAGGAAGAGGCCGCGACGGCCGCTGAGCTGGCAAAAGAAGACCTGAAAGCCTCGATCGCGCGCCGTCTGGCCGCGGCTCAGGATCAGATCGTCTCGGCGCAAGCTGCGGCTGTCAAAGAAGTGCGCGATACCGCCGCTGTGGTTGCCGTCGGCGCCGCACGTGACGTGATCGCCAAGCAGATGACCGCTGCGGACGGCAACAAGCTGATCGAAGATGCCATCAAGGACGTGGAAGCCAAGCTGCACTAAGCATCTGGCGCACGGCTGACAAAACAGAACCCGGACCCGCAAGGGCCCGGGTTTTTCTTTGGGCTTGTTGACACATTCTTAAAATGGAATATAAGGCTCTGAACTTTTTCAGGAGAGACCCATGAATGCCCAACGTGCCACCATGTCCCTTGCGGGCCTTTTCATTCTCATCAGCTTGGGGTTGGCCCATATCGGTGGCCAGGTGAACCTGGGTCAGGTCAGTTGGCTGTGGTTCACGGTCTTTATCGGCCTGAACCTGCTGCAATCTGGGCTGAGCGGTTTTTGCCCGCTGACGAAAATCCTGACCCGTCTGGGCCTGCGCACGACCTGATCGGATTTGACGACCTGTCCCGGTGGGGGTGGGTCGCCTTTATCGATTGTATTCGTGATCCAGCCGCTGACGGGCGATTTCTTCGTTCCGCTCAGCGCGCCGCGCGTCCTCATAGGCCTCGCAGACGAATTCCAGGTGCTGCTCCAAGGCAGCGCGGGCGGCCTTGCCGTCGCGGGCTTGCAGCGCGGTATTGATTGCGCGGTGCTGTTCCAGCAGATCGGACTTTGTGGTGTTCTGGCTGAACATGACCTGGCGGTTGTAAAACACACCTTCACGCAGCAGGTCGAACATTAATCGCATCATATGCAGCATCAGCACATTGTGGCTGGCTTCGATGATCGCGATGTGGAAATCGGCGTCCAATTCGCGGCCCATGCCGTCACCTGCCGCCTCCATCTTTTGAAAGATTTCGTCGATCACCTTCAGATCGGTTTCGGTGCCGTATCGCGCGGCGCGCTCCGCGGCCAGACCTTCCATGTCGCGCCGAAAGGTAAGGTAATCCGACACGGCTTCGTCATGGCGTGAAAACAGGTTGATCAGCGCAGGCGAGAAGGCCGAGCCCAGCACGTCGGCAACATAGATGCCGGCGCCCGCCCTGGCGGCCAACAGACCTTGGGCTTGCAGCTCGGAAATCGCTTCGCGCAGGGACGGGCGTGACACGCCCAGTTTTTCGGCCAGATCCCGTTCCGAGGGCAGGCGTTCACCGGGGCGCAGGATACCGCGCAGAATCAGCAGCTCGATCTGATTGACCACGGCCGAGGACAGTTTTTCGGATTGAACTTTTTGAAAGGGCATTTGGCCTCCGCGCGTAATTGGTCAATTAATATGACCACCTTCGGCCTGAGACAACAAAAAAGGCCGGGCGCAGGGCCCGGCCTTTCAATTCGTGTCAAAAAATCACGAGGTCGGACGGATGATGATTTCGACCCGACGGTTCTGTTGACGGCCCTCGGCGTTCAGGTTCGAGGCGATCGGTTGATCCTCGCCCCGGCCAATGGTGACGACGCGCGAGGCGGAAACACCATTGTCAAACAGCACGGCGGCCACGGCGGCGGCACGGCGGCGCGACAGCGACAGGTTATAGGCGGCGTCGCCCACGTTGTCAGTATGGCCCAGGATTTCGATGGTCGAATTCGGGTACTGTTGCAGGTTGCGCGCCAGAGCACCCAGATCGCCGCGTGAAACCCCTGAAACCAGAGCGCTGTCGGTGGCGAACAGAATGTCGTTGGGCAGCGTCACGATCAGCTCGGACCCGGTGTTGACGATTTTTACGTCGTCATTGCCGATGGCCGTGCGCAGATCGCCAGCCTGTTTGTCCAGCGAATGACCAATGGCACCTCCGAGGGCCCCACCAATGGCCGCGCCGACGGCGGCTTTAACCAGTTTGTCATCGGAGGACGACGCACCAATCAGCCCGCCGATGATGGCGCCTGTGGCGGCGCCGGTCTGGGTGCGCGGACCCATGTCAGTTTCCATGCAGCCGGTCAGGCCGATGGCGGCCACGGTGGCCAGAAGAAGGGGTTTTTTCATACGGGTCATATCTGCCTCGCTCACTTCGATTGCGTTGTGCTCTGCTTACATGAAAGCCGATTGTTATAGAATAACAAGGGGGAATATGCGCGGCAAATCGCCTGTTGACGGGTCAGGCGGCACCTTGTTCGGCGGTCTCGTCCAGCCGCGCCGCCTCCCAGGCCAGAAGGGCGCGTTTCACTGGCAGGCCCCAGTGATAGCCGCCCAAAGCGCCGGATTTTCGCAGGGCGCGGTGGCATGGGATCAGAAAACTGACCGGGTTGCGCCCCACGGCGTTGCCGACCGCGCGAACCGCGCGCGGGTTGCCGACCGCGCCCGCAATTTCAGAATAGGTGGTCACATGGCCCGACGGGATGGTCAACAGTGCCTCCCAGACCTTGAGCTGAAAGGGGGCGCCGATCAGGTGCAGGTTTGCCTGTCCTTTCTGGGCAAAGGCGGCATCGACCTGGGCTTGCATACCCATCGGGTCTTCGATGAAATTGGCCTTGGGCCAGCGCAACAACATGTCGGCCATGGCCACGTCGGACCCGGTTTCGGCCGTAAATGCCAGGCCGCAGATGCCCTTGGCGGTGCCCATCACCAAGGCCAGACCGAACGGTGTGTCGAACCAGCCCCAGTAGATGTCCAGCCCCGCGCCATGGCGGGCAAAATCGCCAGGGCTCATGGCCTCCCATTTCAGGAACAGATCATGCAGGCGACCCGAGCCCGATAGCCCGACCGTGTGGGCGGTGTCGAGTGTGGTGAAGTGGTCGCGCAACAGGGTCTTGGCGTGGCCCAGGGCCAGGTACTGTTGGTATCGTTTGGGCGAAACCCCGACCCAACGCGAGAACACCCGTTGGAAATGCGCCGGCGACATATCCATGCGCCGGGACAGATCATCCAACGACAGGGGCTGGGTGCCAGCGGTGTCAATCTCTTCGATCGCGCGACGGATGACGTGGTAGTGATAGCTTTGCTCGGAACCGTCCATGGGGCACTCCTTTGGCGCCTAATCTGACGGGGTCGAGTGCAAAAATCGACCCGATTCCTGCGTTATCCGGTGGCGCGCAGCAGGTTGGGCAGGGAGTCCTGAGCGTGATAGCCCAATACGGCCGAGACCTCATAGCGTTTCAGGCAGATACGTGCGGCGTTTCGGTGTCCCTTGCGCAGGCCGGGTCGGTTCAGGATCGCGGGTGGGATCAGGTCCAGCAGCGCCTGGTCGGCGTGTTCACCCAGGAAAAGGGTTTCGGTCCACAGGCCGTTGGCCAGAACCACCTCGTGACGCTCCAACAGAATGTGGGCATAGCTGAAATCCCGCGCAGGCGTGGTGCGGGCGAACAGGCCGCCATCCTCCAGGTGGGTGACCGCCGCCAAGGCTTCGTCGGAGCCTGTGTGCAGTTCAATGTCATAGCCCGACAGCAGCACCCGATGCTGTGGGGACAGTTGTGTCGGGTGGGTCGGATGACCCGGCCCCAGCGCGTCCTGGGTGATTTGAAGCGGGGCCAGGTCCGGTTGCAACCGGGCATTGGCAGCACTGACACGATAGCGCCCGATCCACAGAATGGGCTGAGCGCCCCCGTCGCGGGTGATCAGCTTGTCCCCCGCTGTCAGCCATTCAATCGGCACCTCGCCTTGTGTGGTCATCAGGTGGGTGCCCGGGCCGAAACAGGGCGCGGAAAACAGGGTGCTGTATGCGATCGTCGTGCCAAATTCGGCATCGACATCTTTTATGGTCGAAATGGTGTATGCCACACCGGGGTCCAGCGGAGCGGACACCAGATAGCCGACCACCTGGCCTTCAACCTCGACAACTTCGATCCAGATCGTTGTTGTCCCGTCCGAAATGGGGTGGAATGTTTCGCCATAGATCAGCCCGCTGGCGATGGCATTGCCGTCCATGTCCGACACCGTGCCGATCTGGTTCGCATCGAAGGCGGTATCGTCATCGCTGATCGTGATTTCCACCCGGTCGGTGGCGCAATCATAATTCGGATCCAGGGTGACCGTTCCGCCCGGCGTGTCGATGTTCAGCGTATCAGCTGCATAGCCATAGCCCATGGGCCGTATCCTTGAATTGGTGTTCAGGCAGGGTGCCCGAAGCTCTGCCAAGGCCTGGTTAACGCGCGCTTTCGAAATCGCGACAATTTTAGCCTGTTGTGCCCCTTGCCCCGACTGGGCGGATTGCCGATACAGTCGGGCATGGTCAAGCAGATGGATTATCATACGATCAGCGAAGTCTTTCGTCGGTTTCAAGAACAGGAGCCGGACCCCAAGGGCGAACTGAATCACACCAACGCCTATACGCTGTTGGTCGCTGTCGCCTTGTCGGCGCAGGCCACTGACGTCGGGGTGAACAAGGCGACCGAGGCGCTGTTTAAAGTCGCCGATACGCCGCAAAAGATGCTGGATCTGGGCGAAGAGGGACTGGTCGACCATATCAAGACGATCGGTCTGTTCCGCCAAAAGGCCAAGAATGTGATGAAAACCGCGCGTATATTAGTCGAGGAATACGGTGGCGAAGTGCCATCATCACGGGCCGCGCTGCAATCGCTGCCCGGTGTCGGGCGCAAGACTGCCAATGTGGTTTTGAACATGTGGTGGCACGTGCCCGCCCAGGCCGTAGACACGCATATTCTGCGCGTTGGGAACCGCACCGGAATTGCCGTGGGCAAGGACGTGGAGGCGGTCGAACGTGCGATGGAAGACAATGTTCCCGCCGAATATCAACAACATGCGCATCACTGGTTGATCCTGCACGGGCGGTACGTGTGCAAGGCGCGCAAACCCGTCTGCGGTAACTGCCTGATCCGCGACATCTGCCCCTATGAGGACAAACAACTATGACGAAGACCTATAAGGTTGTCGGTATCGGTAACGCCATCGTGGACGTTCTGACCACCGCAGACGACACGTTTCTGGAGCTGATGGGGATTGAGAAAGGCATCATGCAGCTGGTCGAAAAGGACCGGGCCGAGGTGCTGTATGGCGCGATGGAAAATCGCAAGCAGGCCGCTGGTGGCTCGGTCGCCAATACGCTGGCCGGGATCGGGAACCTGGGGCTGAAGACGGGTTTTGTCGGTCGGGTGCATGACGATGCGCTGGGACATTTTTATGCCGATGCAATGGAGATGGACGGCACGCGGTTTGTGAACCCGCCGGTGCCGGGCGGCGAATTGCCCACCTCGCGGTCGATGATCTTTGTGTCGCCGGATGGCGAGCGGTCGATGAACACCTATCTGGGAATTTCTGCGGAGCTTGGGCCGGAGGACGTGGACGTCGCGGTTGCTGGCGATGCGGAAATCGTGTTTCTCGAAGGCTATCTGTTTGACAAGGACAAGGGCAAAGAAGCCTTTATCGCCATGGCGCGCGCCTGTCGGGCGGCCGGTGGCAAGGCAGGGATTGCCATTTCGGACCCCTTTTGTGTCGAACGCCACCGCACCGATTTCCTGATGCTGATCGAACATGAGTTGGATTATGTGATCGGCAATGAGGACGAGATCAAGTCTCTGTTTGAAACGGATGATCTGGAGGACGCTCTGGCCAAAACCGCTGAAATCTGCCCGCTGGTCGCCTGTACCCGGTCGGGCGACGGCGTCAGCATCATCCAGAACGACGTGCGCGTGGATGTGCCGGTGGAAAAGATCACACCGGTGGATGCAACGGGCGCGGGCGACGGGTTCGCCGCCGGGTTCCTGTATGGGCTGGCGACAGGGGCCGACATTCGCAGCTGTGGCGAAATGGGCTGTGTGGTTGCGGGCGAAGTCATCCGCCACATGGGCCCGCGTGCAGACCGCAATTTGCAGGCGCTGTTGCGGGGCAAGGGGCTGGCGTAAGCCCCGGCACGGCTGCCACCCTGGTGACGGAACGGGCGAGGCCGCGCGGTGGTATCCCACCCCGCCGCGCCGAGGCGGGGCCGCGTTCAGGCGGTGTCTTCGACCGTGAAGCCGTGTGTGACCGTCGCGCTGGCCGCCATCATCGCCGAGGCAGAACAGTATTTGTCGACCGACAGGTCGATGGCGCGTGCCACTTTGTCGGCGGACAGGCTGCGACCTTTGACGATGAACTGAAGGTGGATGCGGGTGAACACCTTGGGGTCGGTTTCGGCCCGATCGGCGTCGACCTCGACCTGCACATCCTCGATGTTCTGGCGGCCTTTCTCCAGGATCGACACCACGTCATAGGCCGAACAGCCAGCGGTGCCGATCAGTAACAGCTCCATCGGGCTGGGGCCGGGGGTGGCCCCGCCATCATGCCCCGTGCCCAGAACAATGCTGTGACCGGTCCCTGAGGTTCCAAGGAAGGTCCGCTTTTCGGCCCATTTGACGCGTGCCTGCATGGCGGTCTCCTGTTGAGTGGTCCGGGTTATTCACCCAGTTTGGCGTGCACTTCGTCCAGGTCGATTTCACCGATGGGCATCTTGTTGCCCGGATCTTCGAAATCGTATTTGAACAGGTGGAAATCGCGTTTGTAGATTTCATAGACCAGGTGCATCGACAGGTCGTCGAAATAGTCTTCGACCGGGTGGGCGCGTTTGGGGCCGTGGCCTTCGCTTTCATTGAAGCGTGGGATTTCGGCCAGGTCGATTGCATGTGACGTGTCGACCGCGTCCAAGACGGACTGCATGCCATCGTTGAACTGTTCGGTCCAGAAGATGTTGTCATAGGTGCCACCGTTCAGGATGAAGGTGGACACATGGCCAGACATGGCGGACCAGTGAATGTCGGGGTCCATCGGGCGGCGCCAGCGAATGGTGTCGCGGGCAAACAGCAGGAACCGGCGGAAGGACTGGACCTGATCGAACTCGAACCCATTGTCCGGGTCGCCGACCTCAATCCCGTATTTCTGGATCAGAAGCGGCACCAGATTGCCGCGATAGCGTTTGCCGTTACGCTGAATGCCGCAGATCTTGTCGAAAAACGACGACAGGATACGGGTATAGGGATTGCGCACGCAGGTGAAAGCATAGCTTTCGTGCCCCGTCACGTTCTTTTCGATCAGCGGTTGGCTGACCTCCTGGGACCATTTGTGCAGCCGGTCGGTGCTGTCATGAATGTCGCCATCAAAAAATTCACCATGGTCTGAGTAGAACATGATCTGGCCGATGGTCGAGCAGGCGCATTTGGGCACCACGCGGTACACCATGCTTTCGCTTTCCGTCATCCAGGTTCCTGGAAATCCCATATACCAATTGCCTCCGTCTTCTTCCCGTTAAAGCTGTGTTTTTGCACGCACGAATTAATAGCGCAGAAAAAAGCAAAAAAATGGTGTTTATTCAATGGTTCTTCACGCTATCTATGGCAACAATACCGTGTAAATTGGGGTTTTGGTTTCTAAAATGGCAAAAATTGCCTTCATTCTGCTGTGCCACAAGGATCCTGCGGCGATCATTAACCAGGCGACGCGACTGACCGCGGCTGGGGATTTCATCGCGATTCACTTTGATGCGCGCTCTAAACCCGAACATTTTGCCGCCATTCAGGATGCGTTGAAGG
>DFBF01000287.1 GCA_002367285.1 Rhodobacteraceae bacterium UBA3087
CGCCAGGGCTTCGACCTGTTTCAGAGCAACCTGATACTGCGCCGCCTCGATACCGTTTTCCTTGATCGCTTTGGCCACAACCTCGGTCGCATAGGCCTCGGCGTCAGCGGAAATCCGGCGGGCTTTGGCGATTTGTTCTGCGGCGTACAGTTCGGCGTCCGCGTTCAGCTCAACCGACCGCTTCGAGCCCTCGGCCTCGGTCACCTGCGCGCGACGGGCGCGTTCAGCATTCAGCTGTTGCAGCATTGCTTCGCGGGTGGCCTGATCCAGGTTCACGTCCAGAATTTCGGCGCGTGTCACTTCGATGCCCCAGTCATCCACCGCGTCTGCGACCTGTTGTTTGATCTTCTCGATCAACTCATTGCGGTTCGACTGGACCTCATCCAAATCCATTTCACCGATGCCGGACCGCACGATCCCCGCCACGGTGGTGGCAATCGCCGCGTCCACGTCGCGGATACGATACACAGTCTTTTCCGGTTCCAGAATGCGATAGAAAACCGAGGTTTCGACCGCGACCAGCACGTTATCCTTGGTGATCGCGTCCTGGCTGGCGGTGGGCAGCTGACGCTCCAGGATCGACACCTTGTGGCGCACACGGTCCAGAAATGGCACGATAAAATTGATGCCCGGTCCCAGCACCTTTTGCAGACGGCCAAACCGTTCAACCACGAACTTCTCGGACTGCGGCACGATGCGCACGCCCAGGAAAATGCTGATGATAATGAATGCGGCCAGCAGAAGCGGCACGATGTTCGCGCCCAGAAGCTGCCCGAGAATATCTTGGTTGTTCATGATGTCTCCTGTCCAAGTCTTTTGTTCAATGCCGAGCATGTGGGGGCAGATTGCCATATCTTCAAGAACTTACGGCGCAAAGCAGCGATTTCTGTCACCCCGTGCCCCTGTGTTGTTTCCACGATAGCTTGCCACGCCAAGGGGGGCAATTTCCAACCGCACTTTGGCAGCAGATCGTTTGTCCCGGTCTGCCATTTGGGGTAAAAACCTGCCATGCCATCCCTGTGCCGCGATTGCCTGAATGAATTCCCTGCCGGACGCCGTTGCCCGTCCTGCCGGTCGCCGCGCGTGCTGTCGCACCCCGAACTTTACAGCCTGTCGATCGCGCATATGGATTGCGACGCCTTCTATGCCAGCGTCGAAAAGCGCGACAACCCCGAATTGGCAGACAAGCCAGTGATCATTGGCGGCGGCAAACGGGGCGTCGTGTCGACCGCCTGTTATGTCGCGCGCATTCGCGGTGTGAAATCTGCCATGCCGATGTTTCAGGCGCTGAAACTGTGCCCCGACGGCGTGGTGATCAAACCGCGCGGCAGTCACTATGCGGCCGTGTCAAAACAGATCCGCGCCCTGATGGATGAACTGTCGCCATCCATCGAACCCTTGTCGTTGGACGAGGCCTTTATCGACATGACCGGAACCGAAAGGTTGCACGGCCATCCGCCCGCCGTAATGCTGGCGCGTCTTGTGAAACGGATGGACGAAGAACTGGGGCTGACCGGCTCTATCGGTCTGTCGCATAACAAGTTTCTGGCCAAGGTCGCCTCAGATCTGGACAAACCACGCGGCTTTTCGGTGATCGGCAAGGCCGAGACGATGGCGTTTCTGCACGACAAGCCCGTGCGCATGATCTGGGGTGTCGGCCCGGCGATGCAGGCGTCTTTGGACAAGGCCGGAATTCGCACATTTACCGACCTGCTGCGGTGGGACAGGGGCGACCTGCACGCACGTTTCGGCGGCATGGGGGACCGGTTGTGGCATCTGGCCCGGGGGCAGGATCATCGCCGTGTTTCCTCGCATGAACCGATGAAATCCATCTCGAATGAAACCACGTTTTTCGAAGATACTGCCAACACCGATATCCTGGACGGGCACCTGTGGCGCCTGTCGGAAAAGGTCGCGGATCGCGCCAAGGCCAAGGACACGGCCGGGCGTATCGTGACGCTAAAGCTGAAGCGCGCAAATCATTCCAGCCTGAGCCGGCGGATCAGCCTGCCCGACATGACCCAAAGCGCCGACCGCATCTATCGCACCGCGCGCGCGCTGTTTGATACGGTGGCCGATCAAGGGCCATTTCGCCTGATTGGTGTGGGGATCAGCGAGCTGGGCTCTGCCGTTGGGGCAGACAGTTCGGGCGATTTGCTGGATCCCCAGGCCCCGCAACGGCGCGCGGCGGAAAAGGCCACGGATGCGATTCGGGCCAGGTTCGGCGACGGAGCGATCCTCAGAGGCCGCGCGATCCGATAAAATTCAACGATTTTTCCTGCGACCTTTAACCTAAAGTTCGCACTCTTTTTGCCAAAACTATGGTGCACGAATGGCGTGCGGGCATGATTGAAATAACGAGACGCGTGATGGACAAAGTAAGACTTGAAGGTGAAATTCAGGCTGCGGTGGGGTCCCACGGGACCTAGAAGCTAAAGCTGACAACCGCGATCAACAAAGGCGAATGCGAAACCGCCGTCGAAGACATCGGCTGTGATGATAAATGTGCATTCGGGCAATGGCTGTACGGCCCCGAACTGGACGCCGCAACCCGGTCCGGCAAACCATATCTGGTGACGAAACGGGTCCACGCGGATTTCCACCGCCTGGCACAGGACATCGCGGTTCTGGCCATGGCCGGTAAGAAAAGCGAGGCCTTTGCCCTGATGGACGGCGAATACAAGGCAACCTCGGACAAGTTGCTGCGCGCACTGAACAAGTGGCGCGGCGAAGTGCGGGCAAGCTAAGCGTTACTCGGCGGCCAAGGGCAGTTCAGGCTGCCCAACTTCTGCGACTTCGGCAATGATCTGGGACAGCTGTGCCTGGACATTGGCGAAATTTCCGTTCGGCCGAATCTGACGTTCG
>DFBF01000081.1:0-3313 GCA_002367285.1 Rhodobacteraceae bacterium UBA3087
TCATATCAGTTACCCCAGTTTCACGTTGTCGATGCCGACGATCTTGTCATAGGCCCAATAGAGCACCAAGACGACCGCCAGAAGGATGGCACCCAGCGCGGCCGCAAGGCCCCAATTGAGCGATGTTGAAATGTGGAAGGCGATCCGGTTCGAGATGAACGTGCCCGTCGTGCCCCCGACCAGCGCCGGCGTAATGTAGTAACCGATGGCGAGGATGAAGACGAGGATCGAGCCAGCGCCGATACCCGGCACCGTCTGGGGGAAATAGACCCGCCAGAACGCCGTCCAGTTCGTTGCGCCCAGACTTTTCGCCGCGCGCAGATAGGTCGGCGGGATCGTCTGCATCACCGAATACATCGGCAGGATCATGAAGGGCAGAAGGATGTGGGTCATGGCGACGACCGTGCCGAATTGGTTGTTGATGATCACCAGACGGTTGTCGTCCGCGACCAGGCCGACCCAGACAAGGATGTCATTGATGACCCCCTGCTGTTGCAGCAGAATTTTCCAGGCCGAGGTGCGCACCAGAAGCGATGTCCAAAACGGCAGCAACACAAGGATCATCAGCACGTTCGCAGTGCGCATCGGCAGGTTGGCCAACAACCAGGCCACCGGATAGCCCAGCGCGATACAGCTGAAGGTGATCAGCATCGACATCCACAGCGTGCGTTTGAGCAGCTTCATATAGATGCGTTCATCCTCGGGGCGCATTTCGGCGCCGTCCGTGCCGACCTGCATGTCGATGGCATTCAGGAAATAGCCGGGTGTGATGCGCGGTGAATAGGTCTGGATCGTGCGCCAGACTTCGGCGTCGGCCCAGCCATCATTGATGTCGATCAGGGCTTCGCGCCAGGGGGCACCGCCTTCAATATCGAACGTCTTGGCCTTGCGGCCGGTCTTGCGAAACAGTGATGAAAGACCGGGCGTTTCATAATTCAGGCGGCTGCCGACCCGTGTGTGGGTCTTGGCGGCGGCGGCGTCTTTCAGGTCGGCGGCCATGGCGGCATAGACGGCCTCGGAGGGCAGATCGCCACCATCAGCGTCCCAATCCGCCAGCGCCACCACGGTGCGCGGCAAGGTGTCTTCGACAATCCCGTTCTGTACCGACCGATACAGCATGTCGCCGACCGGAAAGATAAAGGCCACAAGAATGAAGGCCAAAAGCGGGGAAATCAGCGCCAGCGCCCGCAGTTTCTGACGTCGCAACGCGCGTGCCAAGCTACGCTTGAGGGGGGTGCCGTCTGCGGCCAGAACCGGTCCTGTATGTGTCGTGTCGCTCATGTCATCCCTGTCGGCGCAAGCCTGTTGTTGGTGTCGGTCGGTCAAAGTGACTAACGAATAAAACGTCTGAAAGGTCTTGAAAACAATGGGGTGGAAGGGGCCACGCGGGCCCCTTCCGAGGTTGGATTATTTCACCAGCCATGCCTGGAACTTGGCGTCCAGATCATCGCGGTTGTCGGCCCACCATTCGTAGTCATAGGTGTGCACGTTGCCAGCGTTGGCCGGATCGGTCGGCATGTGCGGCGCCATCTCGATGCCCAGTTCGGCGTGCTTGCCGACCAGCGGTGCGGACGATGCGCGCGCCGGACCATAGGAGATGTAGGCGGCCTGATCAGCCAGACGCTGGGTGTCCGTGGCGAACGCCAGGAAATCCATCACGCGGGCTTTGCGATCTTCGGGCAGACCGGCGGGAACGATCCAACCGTCCAGGTCAAAAGACTGCATGTCCCACAGCATACCGATCGGCTGGTTCTGCTCGGCAATGGCCGAGAACAGACGACCGTTATAGGTCGACCCAAAGACGACTTCGCCGTCGGCCAACAACTGGGGCGTTTCGGCACCAGCAGTCCACCAGACAACCTGATCCTTGATCGTGTCCAGCTTGGCCAGCGCCTGGGCAACACCTTCGTCGGTGCCCAGCACGTCATAGATGTCTTCCTTGGCGACGCCGTCGCAGTACAGAGCCCATTCCATGTTGTCGATCGGACGCTTTTGCAGCGCACGTTTGCCAGGATAGGCTTCCAGGTCGAAGATCGAGCAGACCGAGGTCGGAGCAGTTTCGCCAACCAGGTCGGTGCGATAGCCGAAAGTGGTCGAATAGACGATCTGCGGCACAAAGCAGTCGCTGACCAGCAGGTTGCCGAAGTCATCCGACGCAGAGGTGCCATCGGGGGCAGCGGCCAGAACGGCGTTGTGGTCCAGCTCTTCGGCCAGGCCTTCGTCGCACAGGCGCATGCTGTCCGAAGCCACGACGTCAACCAGGTCCCAGGTCACATTGCCAGCTTCGTTCATGGCGCGCAGTTTGGCCACGGCTTCAGCCGAGCTTTCGTCCCAGATCACGGTGACTTCAGGGTGCATCGCCAGGTAGGGCTCGACATAGGCCTTTACCTGCGACACCTGATAGGCACCACCCCAGGACACCAGAGTCATTTCGTTGGCCATGTGACCGTCTGCCATGGCGCCGCCAGCGGCAACTGCCAAGGCCGACGAGGCCAGGAAAGTTTTGGTGAGTTTCATTGTATACTCCCTATATATACATCCCGTTTTGAATATTGGGCCATGTGCTACGGGCGGAAACACGCAGGCCTTAAGCCCCGCGCCCGGATGATCAGGCACAGGGTTGAAACGTGACCGCCTTAGGCGTCCAGCGCGCGGCAATCCTCGGCCATCCAGCCGATTTCGATCTGGCTGCCGGGGGTCAGGCGCACCTGGTCAGGCGCGTTGCGCGATTTGATGACAAAGTCGTCATTGCCAGCAACTTTCAGGCGGGTGCGGAACACGTCGCCCATATAGATGAACTCCAGAACCTCGGCTTTCAGCAGGTGTGCGCCCTCTTGCAGGCGGTCCTTGTTGAATTCCACACGTTCGGGACGGATCGAAACCTTGGTCCGTTCGCCAACCCTGCTGACATTGACCGGGGTTGCGTCGATTTCTTCGCCATCATCCAGGCGTACGACGCAGGTGTTATCGGTGATTTGCGTCACGACACCTTCCAGGGTGTTGTTTTCACCAATGAATTGCGCAACGAAGCTGTTCTGAGGCTGCTCATACAGCTCGGTCGGCGGGGCCAGCTGCTGAATGCGGCCATCGTCGAACACGGCGACATTGTCGGACATGGTCAAGGCTTCGGTCTGGTCGTGNNGTCACATATACGGTCGTGATGCCCAGTTCATGGGCCAGACGGGTGATTTCAAACTGCATGTGTTCGCGCAGCTGCTTGTCCAATGCGCCCAGTGGCTCGTCCATCAGGACCAGTTCGGGTTCAAACACCAGCGCCCGCGCCAGAGCGACCCGCTGTTGCTGACCACCGGAC
>DFBF01000081.1:3319-7969 GCA_002367285.1 Rhodobacteraceae bacterium UBA3087
GCTGCTGCTGACCGCCGGACAATTGCGCCGGCCGACGACCGCCGAATTCGCCCATCTGCACCATGTCCAGCGCGCGCTTGACCTTCGCTTCACGCTCAGATTTGCCCAGCTTGCGGACCTCCAGCGGGAAGGACAGGTTTTCGGCAACCGTCATGTGCGGGAACAGCGCGTAGTTCTGGAACACCATGCCAATGCCGCGCTTGTGCGGCGGGATGTTGTTGATCGGGCTGCCGCCCAACAGAATATCGCCGTGGGTGGCGGTCTCGAACCCTGCCAGCATCATCAGGCAGGTGGTCTTGCCGGACCCCGACGGCCCAAGCATGGTCAGGAATTCACCTCGTGCAACGGACAGGTTCAGGTCTTTGACAACCAGATTTTCCCCGTCATAGCTCTTTTGCACACGATCGAATACGACGAAACCGTCGCTGGAAGCAGTGTCTGCCAAGTGACCCCCCTGGGTGCTATGTTTTGTTTTTGTTGCATCCAGCCAACACGAACCGCCTTTGGAATTCAACAACGAAACGGACCTTTTTTCGCTATTTCTGCGGGATAGATCACTTATTGCTGCCCGATTAGCGGGCGATTTCGTCGAAACCTCGGAAACCGCCCGGAATCTTCACTTGTGTCATGTCATCCTGACGTCACGACAGAATGATATTATGCTCGGGCCCATATCCGAAACCGGTAATGTTCTCGGCACTGTCTTCGCCGACAACCAGAATATCATGTTCACGATACCCCCCTGCCCCGGCCATGCCCTCGGGCAGGAACAGCATTGGCTCCATGCTGACCACGTGGCCCGGCGCCAGTTCTGTATGGATATCCTCGCGCAGCTCCAATCCCGCCTCGCGCCCATAATAATGGCTTAGGACACCAAAGCTGTGGCCATAGCCGAAGCTGCGGTATTGCAGCAGGTTCTGATCGGCGAAAAACCGGTTGATCTCGGCCGTGATGCCCGAACAGGTCGCGCCCGGTTTGATCAGTGATATGCCCAGCTCATGCGCCGCGACATTGGCACTCCAGACCCGCAGGCTTTCCGCGTCAGGCTCCCCCAGAAACAGGGTCCGTTCCAGCGCGGTGTAATAGCCCGAGATCATCGGGAACGTGTTCAGGCTCAGGATATCGCCCATCTGCAACCTGCGCGTGGTCACCGGGTTATGGGCGCCGTCGGTGTTGATGCCGGACTGGAACCAGACCCAGCTGTCGCGCAGTTCGCTATCAGGATGGGCGCGGGCAATTTCCAGCTCCATCGCATCCCGCCCGGCCATGGCAATGTCGATTTCGCGTGCGCCTTCCTTGATGGCGGCATGGATGGCCGCGCCCCCCACATCGGCAATGCGCGCACCTTCTTTGATCAACACGATCTCTTCCGCGGATTTCACCATGCGTGCGGTCATCGTGTCGGGTGCGATGTCAATAAACTCCCGCGCGCCCAAAAACTCCTCCATGAAGCCGCGCTGGAGCAGCGTCATGTGGTCACCTTCGATGCCGATGAATTTCGCGCCCCCGACCAGATCCTTCACGGCGCGCCAGTAATTGTTGCGCTCCCAATCGGTGTAAATCACGTTGTCGCCAAAGGACCGGCGCCAGGGCTGGCCTGCGTCGATATTCGCGCTGACCGTGGTGCAACGATCCGCCGTGACCACACAGGCATAGGGCCGCCCGAACGAACAATACAGAAAGCCGGAATAATAGGCGACATTGTGCATCGACGTGAACACAGCCGCCTCGACGCCCCGTGCGGCCATGATGGCGCGCAGCGCGCTCAGGCGGCGCTCATATTCGGCTTGCGAAAACGGCAATACCGCCTTCTCACCATTTTCACAGACAAAAAACTGGGGACGGTCCATGCGTCTCTCCCTCTCCGAGAGGCCGGATCAGAAGCGTATCCACCCGGCCAACCAAAACCCCGGCGTGCAGGGCTGTGATTTCCGGACCGCTGGCATGTGGGGCGCACATACCCTTGGGCAGCGACGCCATCGCTGCGGATGGGGAAATCTGTCCCGACTCACCCCGGTCTGTCAATGGGCATATCATCGCCGCGCGCACCAAATCCGAGCGGGGCCTGCGCCCCGCGAGACATCAAGCGTGCGCGGCACGCGCACTCAGTTTGACAGCGCGGCGCGATCTGTGACCAACACACCATCACCCACCTTGTCGCCGGGATGGGTCACGACCTGGTCGCCCGGCACCAGACCTGACAGCACCTCAGCGAACACGGTGCTGCGGTGGCCGATGTCGACCACACGCGTCGCGGCCCTGTCACCGTCGATCACAAAGACCGCCCAGTCCTCGCCTTGACGAAACAGCGCGCTGATCGGCAGGCGCAGCACGTCATCGCCGCGCCACTCGATGATGCGCAGGAAAACACGAAACCCGTGGCCCAACGCGGCGCGCTCGGCCTCTGGTGTCACGAAGTCCAACAGCGCGCGGACGCGTTGTTCTTCGATGCCAAGGGCGCTGGTCTTGGTGAACCCCGCAGGTTCGATCACCCGCACCTGGGCTGCCAAGGCATCTGGCCCGCCCCAGCGTTCGACATAGGCCATCGCGCCCGGCGCGATGCGCACGGCATCGGTCGACAACAGCTCGACCTCGATCTCCAAATCTCCTGGACGGCCGATCGACAGCAGAGGTGTCCCCGCCGCCACCATACGCGCACTGTCGTTTTCCACGTTCAGCACAGCGCCCGTCACCGGTGCAAACAGGTCAATACAGCAGGCCGCGCCCACGCCCCCCATCGCATCAGGTTCGATCAGAACCGCCAGTTGCGCGGCCAGATCTGCCAGCCGCATTTCATGGGTCGCATGTGCGCTGTCCAACGCCGCCGCCGCCCGATCCAGGTTCAACTCGGCCTCATCCAACTGCGCCTGGGACACCGTGCCGCGTTCATGCAACCCATTCACACGGGTCAGTTGGACCTGCGCAAATCCCAGATCCGCCTCGCCAATCGCAACCTGCGCTTCGGCCAAGGCAACAGCCGCCTGGGCCTGGGCCACCGCCGCTTCGGCCTGGCTGCGGGATCGGTCGTCCAGGAACGCGGGTTCACCGGGTTCGATCCGCACCACAACGGTTTCGCCCATGACCACCGCGTCGCCCACGCCCACCGGGCTGCGCAACACGCGCCCTGCCACCGGGGCGGACACGTCATAAACGTCGCGAATGCGCGTTTCCCCATCGGCATTCACCGTGACCTCCAGCGGCCCGCGCTCCAGCACGGCGATGTCCACCGGCACGACCTCGGGTTGCAAGGCAAGCCAGGCGAACCCGCCCACAGCCGCCAGCGCCACGGCGCCCAGTATCACTTGTCTGAACGAAGCCATCAGGTCACTCCCTCGTTTTCATCACCGCAACCAGATCCATCCGGTCGATGCGGCGGCGCACAATCAGCGCCGAAACCACGGCGGCTGCGGCCACAACCGCCACCGCCCGCAAATATGTTTCCCGCGTGATCACCAGCGGGATGGAATACAGATCACTGTCAAACTCCGCGACGATCCCCGCCGCAAGCCCTGTGCCTATCCACAGCCCCAGCGGGATCGCGACCAGCGTCAGGATCGCCAGTTCCCCTAACAGAATGTAGCTGACTTCGCCCCGGGTGAACCCCAAAATGCGCAAGCTGGCCAGTTCGCGGGCCCGTTCCGACAGCTGAATTCGGGCCGAGTTATAGACCACGCCAATCGCGATCATCGCCGCCAGCAGGCTGTTGATCGTCGTCGTCATACCCGCGTTTTCGGCAATCGTTTCATCGAAACTGTGCCGTACCTGGTCCAGCAAAGTGATGCCGGATATCGCAGGAGCGCTTTTCACGGCCTCATACAGCGCGCGCACCTGGGCCTCGTCAATTTCGATATTGGCGCTGGTGATGCGTGGCGTTCGGTTCAACAACCTGCCCAGCGTATCGGCCTCCATCCAGGCGCCCAGACCAAAGTATTGCGTGACCACACCGGTGACCGCCACCCTATGCGTCTGATCGCCCATTTGCAGGAATTCAACCTGAACCACATCGCCGATGCGCGCGTCCAGATGGCCAGCCAGACGGCGTGACAGGACCAGCCCGTCCTCGGGCCGGACCAGCGCGCCAGAGCTCGCATCAAACACCCGCGACAGGGTGTTTTCCTTGCGCAGGCCGGTCACCGCAACCGTGTGGGTGCGTGGACCATGGGTCAGGCGTACGGGCAGGTCCCAGCCGCCCTCGGCCATCAGCACGCCGGGCAGGTTGGCAACGTCTTCCAGTGCGATTTCCGGTCGTTCCAGCGCAAAGGCCAGCACCGCATCCTGACGGGTGATCTGGACGAAACTGACCTCCATCAATTCATCCATCGCGTCAAACATGAACATCGACGCCACCATGACCGAGGCCGAAGTGGCAATGCCCAGGCTGGTCAACGCGGCGCGCAGGGGCCAACGACCGATGGCGCGCAGGATCATCATCGTCGTCTGGCGCGGGCGGAAAATGCGGATCACCTGATCCAACAGCCCCTTGCGGAACCGGGTCGGCGCCGGTGGGCTCATCGCCACGGCGGGGCGCAGCACGACGACGCGCTGCACCGCCCCGATGGCGCCGACGACTGCCGCCGTCATGCCCGCCAGCGCGGAAATCGCGTAAATGGCCGGGTATTGCACGAAGACCAGATAGGGAAAGTGAAAGAA
>DFBF01000081.1:8025-10049 GCA_002367285.1 Rhodobacteraceae bacterium UBA3087
GCGACCTCAAGGTCACTGTACCCCAGCGCCTTGAGCAACCCGATCTGTTCGCGTTCCAGCGCGATCAGACGGCCCAGCACCATGTTCACCAGAAAAGCCGAGATCACCAAAAAGATCGGCGGCACGATCCGCGCCATGACGTCCAACTGCTTCAGCTCTCCGTCCAGAAAGGCGTTTGAAATCTGCTCCTTGCGACCATACGGCCCAGTGCCACCGTAGGGTTTCAAAACCAGTTCCAGCGCGCCTTTCACGTCCTCCAGATCCGCGCCCCGGGTCAGTTTCAGGCTGACGGAATTGAACGCACCTTCCAGGTTGAAGGCGGCAGCCAGCACGTCCTGAGCCATCCACAGAATACCGAACCTGCTGTCATCGGGCATCAATGCGCCGGGGCCGATATTATAGATGAATTCCGGGCTGAGCGCGGTGCCGACAATCGTCACCTCGCGTTTCTGACCGTTCAGGGTCACCTGAAACGTGTCACCCAGCCCAAAGTCGTTGGCCAACGCGAAGGTCTCGTTCACCATGACCTCTCCGACCCGACCCGCCGCCGGCATCCGGCCCGCGCGCAGCAGGGGAACGTTCAGCAGGGGTTCAGTCGTCGTGGGCAAGGACAACACCTGCCCCATCGCTGGTTCTACCAAGCCTTCAATGTCCAGAATGGCATAGTCGCTGATGCGCGCTTCGACCCGGGAAACGCCGTCAATGGCCGCGATCTGAGGCACAAGAGACAGGGGCGCGCGCCGGGCTGCCGACCAGACATCGGCAAACCGGTTGCGTTCATAAAACGTGTCGCGAGTTTCGACCAGCGACAGTTGCGTGCCAAAGGACATGACCATGATCATGACGCCCGTGGCCAGCACGGCCGCAATCGCAAGGCTTTGCGCCCAGAGCCGCCCGATGTCGCGCACCAGCTTCTTGTCCAGCGATCGCATGGCTACCACACGATCTGCGAGGGATGGACACGGGTCGCGTTCAGCTTGACCTCGCTGATATTGCCATCCGCAAAATAGATCACCCGATGGGCCATCTCGCGGATGCCCGCATTGTGGGTGATAACGACCGTTGTCGTGCCCAGATCGGCGTTGATTTTGTCCAGCGCTTCAAGGACTTGCACCCCGGTATTGCTGTCCAGCGCGCCGGTGGGTTCGTCGCACAGCAACACCTCGGGCCGTTTGGCAATGGCGCGCGCAATGGCGACGCGTTGCTGTTCACCGCCTGACATTTCAGCCGGAAAGTGGTCCATGCGGTGGTCCAACCCGACGCGTTCCAGCGCCTCTTCGGGCCGCATGGGGTTGCGCGAAATCTCGGTCACCAGGGCGACATTTTCACGCGCGGTCAGGCTGGGCACAAGGTTATAGAACTGGAACACGAACCCCACGTGATCGCGTCGATACCGGGTCAGATCGCGTTCGCGCATTGCGGTCAGCTCCAGATCCTTGAACCAGGCTTGCCCCCCTGTTGCGCCATCCAGCCCGCCCAGAATGTTCAAAAGCGTCGATTTGCCAGAGCCGGACGCGCCCAGCAGAACGGTCAGTTCTCGGGCAAACAATTCGACATCCACACCACGCAACGCATGCACCTCGACCGCGTCGGTCTTATAGACCTTCGTGATCCCCTGCGTGTGAAAAATTCGGTCGTGTGTGTCCTTCGGCATGGGGAAACCTCACCCTTTTCCAAAGCGCTTTACAATGATGTGGCGCAAGGCCGGGATCAAATCAAGCCTGTTCACCAACCAATCGGAAGTTGTAAGGCGGCACGCCCATGGCCATGCGAAACACCCGACTGAAGTGGCCGGTACTGCTGCATCCACAGGCCAGGCTGCCCTCCATCAGACGGATTGCACGGGTCATCTTTTCCTTACGCGCACCGAACCGGACTGAATTGCCCCTAGATTTATAGACGCCTTGCTTGGTAATTTTGGAAGCAAGGAGACAGTGATGTCAGGGATTAGATTTACAGATGAGTTCAAGCGTGATGCGGTCGCACAGGTTTTGGGTCGTCCCCAACAACGTCTGGGTGACAGA
>DFBF01000229.1 GCA_002367285.1 Rhodobacteraceae bacterium UBA3087
ACGTCATGGCCTTCGGCGCGCAGCGTGTCGGCCAACAGCCGTGACTGGGTCGATTTGCCTGAGCCATCGATCCCCTCAAACGTGATGAAAAACCCTGTCATGTCAGTTGGTAACGGGGGCAGGGGCGGCGTCATCGCCGCCCTGAACCATCGCCATTACCTTGCCCGCCGCCGCCTTCAGGCGCGGCAGGAACCCGGCGCGGCCCACGGCGTTTTCGGCGAACAGTGGCACCACGGTGTCAGGCAACCCATCACGGGTGATCGTCATCTGACCCAGCTCTTGACCCTGGGCAATCGGCGCCTCGACCGGGCCGGTCCAGGTCACGGTGGCCTCTATCCCGTCGCGTTGCATGGCGGGGACCAAAAGCTCGACATCTGCGCTGGCCACCAGGCCAATGCTGGGTGCGTCGCCCAGCCAAACGGAGGCCTCGGCCACACGTTGCCCGGCTTTCACCGGGGTTTTCACAGCGAACTGGCGGAAGGCCCAGTTGACGATGGCTTCGCTTTCCTCGGCGCGGGCCTTTTCGCTGGTCAGCCCCGAGATGACAAAGATGATGCGGCGTTTGCCCTGCAAGGCCGATCCGACCAGGCCATAGCCCGCCTCAGACGTATGGCCGGTTTTCAACCCGTCCGCCCCGACGCCCAGTTTCAACAGCGGGTTGCGGTTGTTGCGATTGTCCGGCGCGCGGCCATCGAACATGAATTCGGTTTGGCTGAAGTAGTGGTAATACTGCGGGAATTCGGTGATCAGGCGGTTGGCCAGCATGGCCAGGTCTTTCATCGACATGCGCTGTTGCGGGTGCGGCCAGCCCGACGCGTTGCCAAAGCTGGAATTCGCCATGCCCAGATCGGCGGCGCGGTCGGTCATCATTTTCGCAAACGCGTCTTCGGTGCCGCCCAGCCCTTCGGCGACCACCACGCAGGCGTCATTGCCGGACTGAACGATGATGCCCTGGATCAACTGTTCGACTGTCGGGCGATCGGAGGTGGTCAGGAACATGGTTGATCCGCCCATCGCCTTGGCGCGCGCCGACACACCGAACCGGGTGTCCATGGTCACGCGCCCATCTGCCAGTGCCTCGAACAGCATATTGATCGTCATCAGCTTGGACATCGACGCAGGGGGCAGCGGCATATCCGCCTGTTTTTCCAACAGAACGGTGCCCGTTGCCACGTCCATCACGTAAGCCGACGAGGCGCGGGTGTCAAAGGCACGGGCAGGCAGGGCCACGGTCAACGTGACCAGGGCAAGGGTCAAAAGCAAAGCAAGACGGCGCATGGCAGCGGCGGTCCTTTCAGCGTCAGTTGGTCACAAAATAGGCGTCAGCAAAGCCGAGCCCCTTGATTTTCTTTAGCAAAGATGCGCGTTCCGCGCTGCTGGTCGTTGGCCCGACGATCACACGCCAGAACTTTTTGCCCGACGACGTGCCGGGTTTCACTGTTGGGACCATGCCCGCGCGGCGCAGGCTTTCGGCGGTGTTTGTGGCGTTGGTCTCAACGCTGAAAATGCCGATCTGGATGAATGGTTTGGACAGGCTGGCGGTTGGGGCAGCAGGGGCAGCAGCGGGTGCCGGTGTGGGCGCAGCGGCGGTGCCTTCGGCGGCATCCAGCGCGGCGGCGGCGGCGGCGATCGGGTCGGCAATCGGTGTCTCGCTGACCTCATCCTCGGAAATGACCGGATCGGTGGGCGCCTCCTGCGCAGGCGCTGCGTTGGGAATTTCCTCGCGGCGCAGGGCCGTCACGTTCAGCTGAACCGGTGCCCCCGCCAACATGCCAAGTGCATCGGCGGCATCTGACGACACCTGAAAACGCGGCCCGGGCTGGGCGCGTTCCCGGCGGAACAGGGCGCCGATGACGAATTTTCCGTTGGCCTCGTTGCGGATGATCACGCGCTCGGGATCTTTCGCCTCGCTATGGGCAACCCAGACACCGCCCAGCGAGGGGCGCCCGTCCCACAGACCGCTTTCCGACACCTGAAACACCTCGGGTGCCTCAACGTCACGTTCGACCAGACGGGTGGAATTCCCGACCTGTTGGCTGGGCGTGGTGTCGCCACCGCCCCCTTGCAGGAAGGCTGGCATCTGCCCTTCTTCACATGCGGAAAGAAGAACCGCGCTGCCCAGAATGATCCCCAACGCTCGGATGGTCCTGCGTGCCATGATATGCCCCTAAACCCAACTGCCCATGCTGACGCTTCGCGCGCCTGTTTGGCGGCAGTGTAGCGACCCCACCGCGCCCTGAAAAGGCCATGAGGCAAGGGTCGGCGGAAAAGAGCACTCAAAAGGTCCGGTTGAAGTCCATTTCTACACTTTCAGAATCACGAAAGGCCGGATACTCCTGCCCCTCACCGGAGGAGTGGCAGAGTGGTCGAATGCACCGGTCTTGAAAACCGGCGTGCGTGAAAGCGTACCGTGGGTTCGAATCCCACCTCCTCCGCCATCTTACCTTTTTCATTGATGTGCTTGGCGTGCCCCTGGTGGCGCATACGCTTTATTTCTATGGAGAAGTTGTTAAATCGGCTTTCTCTTGAGTTTTCTTCGATTGTCCGCAATTCTGTTCATTGAGTGGTATGAAATGTGGTAGGCTAATGGCGATATCCGGCAAGCTCACAAAGAAACTGGTCGAGAATCTCGGCGCTGGGCGGCATGGCGATGGGAACGGTCTTTACCTGGTGGTTGACCCTTCCGGCGCGCGCCGGTGGATTGTCCGTGTTGTGGTCAAGGGCCAGAAGAACAAAAATGGCGGCCCACTGCGCACGGATTTTGGTTTGGGCGGGGCGGATGTTGTCTCGCTTCACCAGGCGCGGGAGCGTGCGCTTGAGTATCGGCGCATGGCAAAGCAGGGGCTCCATCCTCGTTTCCACGCGCCACGAGAAATCCCGACTTTCGAAGAGGTTGCTGGCCAGGTCCATATTGACCGCATGCCGACCTGGAAGAACGAAAAGCACGGCCAGCAGTGGATCAACACCCTGCGCAGCTATGCATTCCCGAAGATCGGGCGAATGCCGATTGATGGCATTGGTCAGCCGGAGGTGTTGATGTGCCTGTCTCCGATCTGGACGGAGAAACACGAAACCGCCCGAAGGCTGGCGCAGCGGATCAAGGTGGTTCTTGATGTGGCCAAGTCGAAGGGGTTTCGTGAAGGAGAGAACCCGGTCACGGCTATCAGGGAAGGTCAGGTGCTTCCCAAGGTCCGGGCAAAGGTCAAACACCACAGTGCGATGCGCTGGCAGGATGTTCCAGAATTCTATGCAGATTTATCAAAGCGCAGGTCCATGGCGGCGAAAGCACTGATGTTCACCTGCCTGACGGGGTCGCGAACCGGCGAGGTTCTTGGGATGCGCTGGGCCGAGTTGGATTTTGATGAGAAGGTCTGGACTTGTCCTGAGGCGCGCATGAAGACGGGCGAGGAGCATCGGGTTCCTTTGACCGCAGAAATGCTGTCGATAGTCGAGCCGCTTCGCGCGTTGGGCTCCGAGATTGTGTTTGAGGGTCAGAAGCGGCATAAACCCCTTTCGAACATGGCGATGCTCATGCAGTTGCGGCGCATGGGGCTGGAAAGTGTGACAGTACACGGGTTCCGCTCGACGTTCCGTGACTGGGCCTCCGAGGCGGCGAATGTACCTCGGGAAATTGCCGAGATGAGCCTGTCGCACCGTGTCGGGAGTGATGTTGAGCGCGCTTATGCCCGTTCCGATCTTCTGGACAAACGGCGTGACCTCATGGAGCGTTGGTCGCAGGTCGTGACGTCAGGCTGAAAGTAGAGAGGTGATTGGCTCGTATGTTTGCACCAGAAGGCTATGTCTCCCTGTCCAGCCTATGGGAAGAGTTCCTCGGAAAGTACCGCACTCGTTTGTCTGCCATCGCCCGTGAGCGATATCGCGGGAAAACCTT
>DFBF01000109.1:0-9620 GCA_002367285.1 Rhodobacteraceae bacterium UBA3087
CCGATGATCACGTGAAAACCGTGGAAGCCCGTCGCCATGAAGAAGTTCGCGCCATAAATGTTGCCCGACAGGCCGAACGCCGCGTGGCTGTATTCATAGGCCTGGAACACGGTAAAGATCATGCCCAGAAGAACCGCCAGCAACAGGCCAGACTTCAGGTCTTTGCGGTTGTTTTCGTGGGCCAGCGCGTGGTGCGCCCAGGTTACGGCAGCCCCCGACAACAGCAGGATGATGGTGTTCATCAGTGGCAGGTGCCAAGGGTCAAAGGTTTCGATACCAGCGGGCGGCCAGATGCCATCAACGGCCGGGCTTTGCGGCCCCATCGGGTACATGGCGTGTTTGAAAAAGCTCCAGAACCAGGCCGCAAAGAACATGACTTCGGACATGATGAACAGGATCACGCCATAGCGCAGGCCGATTTTCACCACCGGGGTGTGGTCGCCGGTTTCACCTTCGTGCACCACTTCGGCCCACCAGGCAAACATGACATAGAGCACACCCAGAAACCCGGCAATAAAGATGTACGGATTACCCTGTGCCATCCATTTCACCGCCCCAAAGAGCATGACAAATGCGGCAATGGACGCCAAGAGCGGATGGCTCGAGGGCGGCAGGATGTGATAGTCGTGGTTCTTAGCGTGCGCCATGCGGTCTGTGTCCCTGATTATTGGTCCGCCCCGCCCGTCGTCGCAAGATCCAGCTGAGCCAGTTCCTCGGGCAGTTCGGTTTCGTGAAAAGTGTAAGACAGTGTGATGACGCGTGCAAACTTTGCCTCGCGATCATCCACGATTTCGGGGTCGACATAAAAGGTCACGGGCATGGTGACCCGTTCGCCCGGCTGCAACACCTGTTCGGTGAAACAGAAACAGTCGATTTTGGAAAAATAGTAGCCCGCCGAATAGGGGGCGACGTTATAGCTGGCCGTGCCCGCAATGGGCTTGTCCGTCGGATTATGGGCCTCGTAAAAGGCCAGGCCTGTCTCGCCGATGCGCAGCTCCATCTCGCGCTGCATCGGTTTGAACTCCCACGGCATGCCGGCTTCGACATTGGCGTCAAAGCGGATCGTGATGGTTTGCTCCAGCACGGTGTCGGACCCTTGCGACGCGGTCTGCGTCACGCCGCCAAAGCCGGTGACCCGGCAAAACCAGTCGTAAAACGGCACACTGGCCCAGGCCAATGCGCCCATCAAGACGACCACGCCCACCATTTTGGTGGCGGTCTTCTGAGGGGCACTCAGGCTCATTGGGTCTGCTCCGAGGCGGGCAAAGTGTTGGGTTTCGGGCTGGTCACCTTGGCGATGGTCAGGAAATAGACCAAGGCGACAAAGCCGATCAACACCAGACCCAGGCCGACATTGCGGCCCAAACGGCGTTGGTGGATTTCATGTTCTGCGCGAATGGCCATATTACCAGCCCCCCATACCAAAGGGTTTCAGGCTGGCTTCGACCAGCAGGGCACCATAGTGCAAAAACAGATAGGCCAGCGACAGTTTGAACAACCCGCGTTCGGCCTTGTGCTGATCCGCGTCGCTGTCGTCATCCGTGCGACGCCAGACATCATACGCGCCTTTGATGAACATCACGTTCAACACCACGGCGATGACCATATAGATCGGCCCACCGATCGAGGTCAGCCCCAGCGCAAGCGCCACGGCAGCCAGGGCAAACGTATAGCCCAGGATATGCGCGCGCGTCGCTTTGCGCCCGTGGGTCACGGTCAGCATCGGCACGCCAGCATTGGCATAATCGCCCTTGGTGAACAGGGCCAGCGCCCAGAAGTGGGGCGGTGTCCAGGCCAGGGTCAGGGCAAACATCAGGATCGATTCGATCGACACACCGCCGGTCGCCACGGCCCAGCCGATCATCGGGGGAAACGCCCCCGCCGCACCACCGATGACAATGTTCTGCGGCGTCCAGCGCTTCAGCCACATCGTATAGATGACCACGTAAAAGAAGATGGTAAAGGCCAGCAGCGCCCCGGCCATCATATTGGCGGCCAGCGCCAGCATGACGACGGCGATGCCCGACAGGGCCACGCCCAGGCCCAGCGCCTCGCCCTCAGTCACCTTGCCCGACGGGATCGGGCGCGACTGCGTGCGCTTCATCTTCCGGTCGATATCGGCGTCCCACCACATGTTCAGCGCACCAGATGCGCCGCCGCCAAGGGCGATGAACAGGATTGAGGCCAGTGCCACCACCGGATGCACCGACACGGGCGCGACCAACAGGCCAACCAGCGCGGTAAAGACCACCAGTGACATCACCCGCGGTTTCAGGAGGGCGTAATAGTCGCCAAACCCGGCTTCGTATTGGCCGGTCTGGGTCGTGTTGTTGATGCTTGCGTCGCTCATGTCGTCCGTATCACGTCAGATGGCTGGGAAAACGGGCGGGCCCCATGCGAAGGCCCGCCCGGCGGTCTGATTATTCAGCTGCGGCCACGGCCATGGGGCGCGGGGTGCCGGCGTATTCTTCGATGGCAGCGTCCAGCCAGGCGTCATATTCGGTCTGCGACACAGCCTTGACCGTGATCGGCATATAGGCGTGGTCCTTGCCGCAAAGTTCCGAACACTGACCGAAATAAATGCCCTCTTTGCCTTCGTCGACTTCGAACCACAGCTGGGCGATGCGGCCCGGCACGGCATCCTGTTTCACGCCAAAGGCGGGGATGGTCCACGAGTGGATCACGTCGGCGCCGGTCACGTTCAGCACGATCGTCTTGCCGGTCGGGATGACCACGGCGGTGTCGGTGGCCAGCAGATATTCGGACTGCGAATACCCGGCCTCTTCCAGCTCGTCGCGCGCCAGCAGGAAGCTGTCGAACGCGAAATCGTGGTCCTGATATTCGTAACCCCAGTACCACTGGTACCCGGTTGCCTTGATATATACGTCGCCTTTGGGGATCTGCTGCTGCTGGAACAGAACCGGCAACGAGAACGAGCCGATGATCACCAGAATAACAATCGGGATCAGCGTCCAGGCGATTTCCACAGCGGTGTTGTGCGTGAAGGTACCAGGCGTCTTGTTTACGCGGTGATTGTAGCGCACAGCGATATAGCCCACCAAGCCAAATACGAAAATGCAGATGCCGATGATGATCCACAGGATCAGCATATCCAGCCCTTGCGTCGCGGTTGCAATACTGGTCGCAGGAGGCTGAAAGGCGATGCCACCCGCAACGGGGGCGCCCTTGATCTCCAGCGTTTGTTGTGCCACGGCAGCCGTCGCAGTCAGTGTTGCGGTTGCAGCGGCCAGGCCGGCCGAAAAGGTCATCAAAGGTCGCATGTATCTTTCCTGTTTTTTGGCGCTTGTGACGCGCCTATCGCGGGATGCACCACTATTGTTGTGGGAATCCCGTTGTGTCCCTGCGGTTTGAAACCATATTAGGGGACGGGGAACAAGGAAAATCTGCGCTGTTTTGTCGCCCCCGCATAGTGTCGCAGCGCTAACAATCGGAGTTGTCATGTCCGAGGACACAAGATTCAGGCCGTTCGAAACCCTCCTATCGCTGGATGGTGCATTGGCTCAACTGCAATCGGCCACCGCTGGCGCCGACGACGGAGAGCTGTTTCTGGAACGCCGCCGCAGCGAGGTGTTGGTGTTCGATGACGGGCGCGTAAAAACAGCCAGTTACGATGCCTCCGAGGGGTTCGGGCTGCGTGCGGTCAAAGGGGAGGTGTCGGGGTATGCTCATTCGACCGAAATCAACGAATCGGCCCTGAAACGCGCCGTGGCGACCACGCGGCTGGCGGTGGGCGATGGCGGCGGCACCCTGGCGGATGGCCCCTTGGCGACCAACCGGCGACTTTATACGGACGCCGATCCAATGGCCGACGCCGAATTTCCGGTGAAAATCGAAACGCTGCGTGAAATCGACGACTTCGCCCGCAGTCTGGACAAACGCATTGTCCAGGTCAGCGCCAATCTGGCCGCCACCCTGCAAGAGGTGCACATCCTGCGCCCCGACGGCACGCTTGTGTCAGACACCCGCCCGATGGCGCGGCTGAACGTGTCGGTGATCGTTGAACAGGACGGGCGGCGCGAAAGCGGCAGTCATGGCGGCGGCGGGCGCATTGGCCTGTCGGGCCTGATGCAACCTGACCACTGGCAGGGCGTCACCCGCGAGGCCCTGCGCATCGCACTGGTGAACCTCGAGGCCGTCCCCGCCCCTGCGGGGCAGATGGACGTGGTCCTGGGCTCTGGCTGGCCCGGCATTCTGTTGCACGAGGCCGTGGGTCACGGGCTGGAAGGCGATTTCAACCGCAAAGGAACCTCGGCCTTTTCCGGCCTGGTGGGCACGCAAGTCGCCGCCAAGGGCGTGACCATTGTTGATGACGGCACGATCCCGGATCGGCGCGGGTCGATCACGGTGGACGACGAAGGCACACCCTCGACCCGCAACGTGTTGATCGAAGACGGCGTGCTGGTCGGATACATGCAGGACCGCCAAAACGCGCGCCTTATGGATGTGGCCCCGACCGGCAACGGACGGCGCGAAAGCTTTGCCCACACGCCCATGCCGCGCATGACCAACACGGTGATGGAAGCCGGAGACGCGACCCGTGACGAGGTGCTGGGTGAACTCAGGGACGGCATCTATGCGGTCGGCTTTGGTGGCGGTCAGGTTGACATCACCAATGGCAAATTCGTGTTCTCCTGCACCGAAGCCTATCGCGTCGAGAACGGCAAGATCGGCGCCCCGGTCAAGGGCGCGACCCTGATCGGCGACGGTCCCACGGCAATGAAACAGATCCGTGCGATCGCCAATGATATGGCAATGGATCCCGGTGTGGGCACCTGTGGCAAGGCCGGGCAATCAGTGCCGGTTGGTGTTGGCCAACCGACGCTGTTGATCGGTGGGCTGACGGTTGGCGGCTCTGCCGCCTAGGAAACACGCGCCCCCGTCCAGTACGGCACGGGGGCACGTTATCAGGCGCGCATGTTCGCCTTTGTTCCTGCTGCTTCACAGGCTGTTAACCAATTCCGCCGTATGGTTAATCTGCAAGAGACGGAATCAGGTATCGGCCCAGTGGATTTATTCCCTTCCCCCCACCCCCTCACCCCACCCCTCAGTGCGGAAGATGAGGCCGCCTGGCTCCGCCTCTTGCGATCACGCCGTGTTGGCGTGGCCACATTTTTCCGACTCATGACCGAACATGGCACCGCCCAGGCCGCGCTTCAGGCCCTGCCTGAGGTCGCCGCAGCCGCCGGTGTGAAAGACTACCAGCTCTGCCCCCTGGCCGTGGTCGAAGACGAGCTGAAACGCGGCCGGTTCGCGGGCGCGCGTCTTGTCGCCTGGGGGGCGTCCGATTATCCCGCCGCACTCATGGACATTCCCGATGCCCCGCCGCTGCTTTGGACCATGGGCGACACGCAGCTGCTGCAAAAACCCATGGTGGCCCTGGTCGGTGCCCGCAATGCATCATCGTTGGGCACCCGCATGGCCCGCAAGCTGGCCGCCGACCTGGCCGACGCGGGGTTTGTCGTCGTCTCGGGCCTGGCGCGCGGTGTGGACACCGCCGCCCACAGTGCCGCGTTGGAACATGGCACCACAGCCGCTGTCCTGGCCGGCGGGGTCGATGTGATATATCCGACTGAAAACACGGTTCTGGCCGAAGAAATCGCCCGCCAAGGCATCCGCATCTCGGAACAGCCCATGGGGCTTTCGCCAATCGCGCGCCATTTTCCGCGCCGCAATCGCATCATCTCGGGCCTGGCGCGCGCGGTCGTGGTGGTCGAAGCGGCGGCGAAATCTGGCACGTTGATCACCGCCCGCAACGCCTTGGACCAAGGGCGCGATGTGCTGGCGGTTCCGGGCCATCCGTTTGATGCCCGCGCCTCAGGTTGCAACATGCTGATCCGCGACGGGGCCGCCTTGATCCGTGGCGCCAATGACGTGATCGAAGTGATCGGTGCCGCGCAAGACACAGCCGCCGCGCCCCAAGCGACCACAGACACCACAGACGCCACACCCGCCCCCGCGCCAACACCGATGCCCACGCGCAGCCATGCCGAACACATGTCACTGCACCAGAAAATCCTGGATCGTCTGGGCCCCAGCCCCATGGCCGAAGACCAGTTGATTCGCGATATCGGTGCCGAAGCCCGTCACATCAGCCAGGAATTGACCGACCTGGAACTGGACGGTCAGATCACCCGCCAACCCGGCGGGTTGCTGTCGCTGTCCAACTGAGGCGACACATTCGGGGCGTCGTGACGGGATGGTTCGCCCCCCGGCGACCTGGACCATTGCCTCGTGCCGCAATTTCGCATGAAACTGCCGCTCCCCTCAGGGGCGCCCGCCGCCAATTCTTTCGCAAATGTTACAAGCCACTTGCGCTGCGATGCAGCATAGCTATAGATCGGTAAGAACTTCTTACCAATGCAGACGGGGGAGCCTGCAATGCCTGAATTCTCAAAAATCCTGATCGCGAACCGTGGGGAAATTGCCATCCGCGTGATGCGCGCTGCCAATGAAATGGGCAAGAAGACTGTCGCCATCTATGCCGAAGAAGACAAGCTGGGCCTGCACCGGTTCAAGGCGGACGAGGCCTATAAGATCGGCGAAGGCATGGGACCGGTCGCCGCATATCTGTCGATTGATGAAATCATCCGCGTCGCCAAGGAATGCGGGGCAGATGCGATCCACCCCGGCTATGGCCTGCTGTCGGAAAACCCCGATTTCGTGGACGCTTGCGAAGCAAACGGCATCACTTTCATTGGCCCGAAAGCCACCACCATGCGCGCGCTTGGTGACAAGGCCAGCGCCCGGCGCGTCGCAATCGAGGCGGGCGTGCCCGTCATCCCGGCCACCGAGGTTCTGGGCGACGACATGGACGCGATCCGTGCTCAGGCGGCCGAGGTCGGATACCCCCTGATGCTGAAAGCCAGCTGGGGCGGCGGTGGGCGCGGCATGCGCCCGATCCAGGGGCCTGATGAACTGGAAGAAAAGGTTCTGGAAGGCCGTCGCGAGGCCGAAGCGGCCTTTGGCAATGGCGAAGGCTATCTGGAAAAGATGATCATCCGCGCCCGCCACGTCGAGGTGCAAATCCTGGGCGATAGCCACGGTAATATTTACCACCTGTGGGAACGTGACTGTTCGGTGCAGCGTCGTAACCAAAAGGTCGTCGAACGCGCGCCCGCGCCATATCTGAGCGAGGCCCAGCGCGAGGAAATCTGCAATCTGGGCAAGAAAATCTGTCAGCACGTGAATTACGAATGCGCTGGCACGGTTGAATTCCTAATGGATATGGAGACCGGCAAGTTCTTCTTCATCGAAGTAAACCCGCGTGTTCAGGTTGAACATACGGTGACCGAAGAAGTTACCGGCATCGACATCGTGCAGGCCCAAATCCGCATCGCCGAGGGAAAATCGCTGACCGAGGCGACGGGGGTGGCCAGCCAATATGACGTAAAACTGAACGGTCACGCGTTGCAGACCCGGATCACCACCGAAGACCCGCAGAACAATTTCATCCCCGACTATGGCCGCATCACGGCCTACCGGTCCGCCACCGGCATGGGCATCCGCCTGGATGGCGGCACGGCCTATGCGGGCGGCGTGATCACGCGGTACTATGACAGTTTGCTGACGAAAATCACCGCCTGGGCCCCGACGCCCGAGGCCGCGATTGCCCGCATGGACCGCGCATTGCGTGAATTCCGTATCCGGGGTGTTTCAACGAATATTGCCTTCGTGGAAAACCTGTTGCGTCATCCGACCTTCCTGTCGAACAATTATTCGACCAAGTTCATCGACGAGACGCCTGACCTGTTCCGGTTCAAGAAACGGCGCGACCGGGCGACGAAAATCCTGACCTATATCGCGGATATCACGGTGAACGGGCACCCCGAAACTGAGGGCCGCGCCCTGCCCCACGCCGAAGCAAAAGCCCCAAAACCGCCCGCGTTGCGCGGCACGCCCATCAAGGGCACGCGCAATCTGCTGGAGGAACAGGGGCCGCAAGCCGTGGCCGACTGGATGGCGGCACAGCCTCAGTTGCTGTTGACCGACACGACCATGCGCGACGGGCACCAATCGCTGTTGGCGACCCGAATGCGGTCGATTGACATGATCGCCGTGGCACCGGCCTATGCCGCCAACATGCCTCAGCTGTTCAGCGTGGAATGCTGGGGCGGCGCGACGTTTGATGTGGCCTATCGCTTCTTGCAGGAATGCCCGTGGCAGCGTCTGCGCGACCTGCGCGTGGCCATGCCGAATGTCATGTCGCAAATGTTGCTGCGCGCCTCGAACGGCGTTGGATACACGAACTATCCCGACAATGTGGTGCAGGAATTCGTACGTCAAGCGGCAGAAACAGGTGTGGATGTGTTCCGCGTGTTTGATTCACTCAACTGGGTCGAAAACATGCGTGTCGCGATGGACGCCGTCGTCGACGCGGGCAAGGTCTGCGAAGGCACGATCTGTTATACCGGCGACATTCTGGACCCGAACCGCGCGAAATACGACCTGCAATACTATGTAAACATGGGCAAAGACCTGCGGGATGCAGGCGCCCATGTGCTGGGCCTGAAAGACATGGCAGGGCTGTTGAAACCCACCGCCGCAGGGGCCTTGGTCAAGGCGCTGAAGGAAGAGGTCGGCCTGCCGATCCATTTCCACACCCACGATACATCGGGCATCGCGGGGGCCACGATCCTGGCCGCCGCCGCGGCTGGTGTGGACGCGGTCGATGCAGCCATGGACGCGTTTTCCGGTGGCACGTCACAGCCCTGCCTGGGGTCCATCGTCGAAGCCCTGCGCCACACCGATCGCGACACCGGCATCGACATGGCGGCGGTGCGCGACATTTCGAATTATTGGGAAGGCGTGCGCGGCCAATACGCGGCGTTTGAAAGCGGGCTCCAAGCCCCGGCCTCCGAGGTCTATCTGCACGAAATGCCCGGTGGCCAGTTCACCAATCTCAAGGCCCAGGCGCGCAGTCTGGGGCTGGAGGACCGGTGGCACGAGGTCGCCCAGACCTATGCCGACGTGAACCAGATGTTCGGCGATATCGTCAAGGTCACGCCCAGCTCCAAGGTCGTTGGCGACATGGCGCTGATGATGGTCAGCCAGGGGCTGAGCCGCGACGAGGTCGAAGCGCCCGACACCGACGTGGCCTTTCCCGACAGTGTCATCGACATGATGAAGGGCAACCTGGGCCAGCCCCCCGGTGGCTTCCCGTCCGGGATTGTCGACAAGGTCCTGAAGGGTGACAAGCCCGACACCTCGCGTCCCGGCAAGCACCTGAAACCGGTCGACCTGAAGGCTGCCCGCGCTGAACTGTCGACCGAGCTGGACGGCCTCACAGTCGATGACGAAGATCTGAACGGATACCTCATGTATCCCAAGGTATTCCTGGATTACATGGGGCGTCACCGCCTCTATGGCCCAGTGCGCACCCTGCCGACGCGCACCTTCTTTTACGGCATGGAGCCGGGTGAAGAAATCAGCGCCGAGATCGACCCCGGCAAGACGCTGGAAATCCGCTGTCAGGCCGTGGGGGACACCAGCGAAGAGGGCGAGGCCAAGGTATTCTTTGAGCTGAACGGCCAGCCCCGCGTGATCCGTATCGCCGACCGCAAGGTGAAGGCGACGACCGTGGCCCGCCCCAAGGCCGACCC
>DFBF01000109.1:9691-9905 GCA_002367285.1 Rhodobacteraceae bacterium UBA3087
CACGAAGGCGACCTGTTGCTGACCATCGAAGCCATGAAGATGGAAACCGGCATCCACGCCGAACGCGACGCGGTGATCAAGGCGGTGCATGTCACCCCCGGCACACAGATCGACGCCAAGGACCTGTTGGTCGAACTGGGCTGAAACGGCTAGGGTCCGGCATAGCGCCGGGCCCGCCCCCCTGCATTTATTGCGCCAGACCCGCCCCTGCATT
>DFBF01000109.1:9951-10400 GCA_002367285.1 Rhodobacteraceae bacterium UBA3087
ACGCGCCCCGCACCCTGCCGCATCAAACGCGACAGGAGAGATCAATGGTTACCATCACCGCGCTCTATGCCGGCATCGCCGCCCTTATGCTTGTCTGGTTGTCCCTGCGGGTCAGCCTGCGCCGCATTGCGCTGAAATCCTCGTATGGCGATGCCGGAGACCGGCAGCTGGGCACGGCAATCCGGCTGCAAGGCAACTTCACCGAATACGTGCCCATGGCACTGATCCTCATGGCGCTGGCCGAACTTCAGGGCGCGCCCGGGTGGGTCATACATGGCTTTGGCACCGCCTTGATCGGGGCGCGGATTGTCTATTTCNNCGGCTATGGCACCACGCCGCCCAAACCCCTGTTGCGCCAAATCGGCATGACTGTGACCTATCTGCTTTTGCTGGTCGAAGGCCTTGCGGTCCTTGGCCACGCCGCCCTGTAACAGCCACCGCATTTTTTT
>DFBF01000062.1 GCA_002367285.1 Rhodobacteraceae bacterium UBA3087
CGCTCATGGTGACAGCATGGCCTTTGGCACCATGGTGACGATCCTGATCACCTGGTGGTTTCAGGGCATGGGCCTGTCGCTGGGGCCACTGCCCACCGCGTTGCTGGCCCTGCCGTTCGGTATTGCCGCCACGGCGCTGATGCTGCTGGCGACCGACCGGGTGGTGTACCGGTTTTATCGGCGCGTTAAGGCGAAACCGATCATCTTTGTCATGGCATCGCTGGGCGTCATGTTCATCATGAATGGCCTTGTCCGGTTCATCATCGGGCCGGGTGATCAACGCTTTGCCGATGGGGCACGGTTCATCATCAAGGCGCGTGATTTCAAGGCCTGGAGCGGGTTGAGCGAGGGTCTGGCCTTCAAGACCAGCCAGGGCATCACCATCGTGACGGCCGCCATCGTCGTGGCTGTTCTGTTCTGGTTCCTGAACAAGACGCGTACGGGCAAATCCATGCGGGCCTTTTCTGACAACGAAGACTTGGCACTGCTGTCAGGCATCAACCCCGAACGCGTCGTCATGGTGACATGGATCATCGTCGCCGCCCTGGTGACCATCGCCGGCGTGCTGTACGGGTTGGACAAGTCGTTCAAACCTTTCACCTATTTCCAGTTGCTGCTGCCGATCTTTGCCAGCGCCATCGTCGGCGGGCTCGGCAACCCGCTGGGTGCCATCGCCGGGGGCTTTGTCATCGCCTTTTCCGAGGTCACGGTGACCTATGCGTGGAAAAAGATCGCGGTCTATCTGATGCCTGAAGGCCTTGAGCCGACAAGCCTGGTCCAGCTTCTGTCCACCGACTATAAATTCGCGGTCAGCTTCGTCATTCTGATCGTCGTTCTGCTGTTCAAGCCCACCGGGCTTTTCAAGGGGCAATCGGTATGACCCAGACAACGACACAGACCCCGGCCCTGCGCGGTCCCGTTCTGTTTGCCTTGATGGCGATCCTGTTCATCGCCGAAGGCACCACCAGTTGGGGCATCTTTTCAGGCAGCTGGAACACCTCGCTGGGCATTTTGAACATGGCCTTGATCAGTGCGATCATGGCGCTGGGGGTGAACCTGCAATGGGGCTATGCCGGGTTGTTCAACGTCGGCATCATGGGCTTTGTTGCGCTGGGAGGGCTGGCAACCGTTCTGGTTTCGATGCCTCCAACCCCGGGCGCCTGGAGCGCGGGCGGCTTTCGCATCATCGCAGGGCTTGTGCTGGGGGCTGCAACGGTTGTCGCCACGGTCGCTGTGCAAAAGAACATGGCCAAGGGGCATATGCGCACGCTTGTGACACTGGCCGTTTTGACGGTCGGCTTCGTTGTCTATCGCTTCGTCTTTGACGGCGGCGTTGCGGCGGTCGAGGCGATCAACCCCGCCGTCTCTGGCCACCTTGGCGGGCTGAACCCCGGCGGGGTCGAGAACTATCGCGCCCATGGCTACATGGCCATCCTGGCCTGGCCTGTCGGCGCGCTTCTGGCCGCAGGCGCGGCCTGGATCGTTGGCAAGACGGCGCTGGGATTGCGGTCGGATTACCTGGCCATTGCCACGCTGGGCATTGCCGAAATCATTATCGCGGTGATGAAGAACGAAGACTGGATGGCGCGGGGCGTGAAGAATGTCATCGGCCTGCCCCGCCCTGTTCCTTACGAGGTCGACCTGCAAAACAGCGCGTCCTTCGTGGACCGGGCTGCGGCCTGGGGCATTGATCCCACGACGGCATCAACCGTCACGGTGAAACTGGCCTATGGGCTGTTGTTCACTGGTGTTCTTGTGCTGCTGCTGGTGCTGGCACAGCTGTCGCTGAAGTCGCCCTGGGGCCGCATGATGCGCGCCATTCGTGACAACGAAGTCGCGGCCAGCGCCATGGGCAAGAACGTGACCAAACGGCATTTGCAGATCTTCATTCTGGGCTCGGCCATTTGTGGTCTGGCCGGTGCGATGATGACCACTCTGGACGGGCAGCTGACACCGGGCACCTATAACCCGCTGCGGTATACCTTCCTGATCTGGGTGATGGTCATTGTCGGCGGATCGGGCAACAACTGGGGCGCGGCCCTGGGCGGGTTCCTGATCTGGTTCCTGTGGATCAAGGTCGAGGTCATCGGCGCCGCGCTGATGGGCTATGTCACCTGGCCGATGCCGGACGCCTGGGCGTTGAAATCGCACCTGATGGAGTCGGTCGCGCATATGCGCCTGTTGTCCATGGGGGTGATCTTGCTGTTGGTGCTGCGCTTCAGCCCGCGCGGTTTGATCCCCGAACGATAGAACCATTCACCGGATGCGACACATGTTGTCGCATCCGGCCTTGCCTCCCGCCCGACCGCGCGCCACGCTTTGCGGGTACTCAGGAGGTTCCAGATGAAATCCCATACCCGTGTCTGCATTATTGGCGGTGGCGTCGTCGGCGCATCCGTCGCCTATCACCTGACCAAGTTCGGCTGGTCCGACGTGACCCTGCTGGAACGGTCTGAGCTGACCTCAGGGTCGACCTGGCACGCGGCGGGCGGGTTTCACACGCTGAACGGCGACACCAATATGGCAGCCCTTCAGGGCTATACCATCCGCCTGTATAAGGAGTTGGAGGAGATCACCGGCATGTCCTGCGGGCTGCACCATGTGGGTGGCGTGACGCTGGCCGACACGCCCGAACGGTTCGACATGCTGAAGGCGGAACGCGCCAAGCACCGGTTCATGGGGCTGGAAACCGAAATCGTGTCCCCGGAAGACATCGCGCGCATCGCCCCCGTGACCAACATCGAGGGCATCCTGGGCGGGTTGTATGATCCGCTGGATGGCCATCTTGACCCGTCAGGCACCACGCATGCCTATGCCAAGGCCGCGCGAATGGGCGGCGCGGAAATTCATACTCATACCAAGGTGTTGCAGACCAATCCGCACCCTGATGGATGGGAAATCATTACCGACAAGGGCACCATCATTGCCGAACATCTGGTCAATGCCGCCGGGCTTTGGGCACGCGAAGTCGCCGCCATGGCCGGGCTGTATCTGCCACTGCACCCGATGGAACATCAGTATATCGTCACCGACGATATTCCCGAAATTTATGAGCGTGACGCCGAACACCCCCATGTGATGGACCCCGCTGGCGAAAGCTATTTGCGTCAAGAAGGACGCGGGCTGTGCATCGGGTTTTATGAACAGCCCTGCAAACCCTGGGCCGTCGATGGCACGCCCTGGGATTTCGGGCACGAGCTGTTGCAGGACGATTTCGACAAGATCGAAGGCAGCATCGCCTTTGCCTATAAACGCTTCCCGGTGCTGGAAACGGCCGGTGTGAAATCGGTGATCCACGGGCCGTTCACCTTTGCGCCCGATGGCAACCCGCTGGTCGGCCCGGTGCCGGGCCTGCGCAATTACTGGTCGGCCTGTGCGGTCATGGCAGGCTTCAGCCAGGGCGGCGGCGTCGGGCTCAGCCTTGCGCAATGGATGGTCGAGGGCGAACCCGAACGCGATGTTTTCGCCATGGATGTGGCACGATACGGCAATTGGACCACGCCGGGCTATACCCGCCCCAAGGTGGTTGAAAACTATCAGAACCGGTTCTCGGTCGCCTATCCGAACGAAGAACTGCCCGCCGCGCGGCCCTTCCGCACAACGCCGATGTACCAGACCTTCAAGGACATGGGCGCGGTGTTCGGCCAGCAATATGGGCTGGAGGTCGTGAACTATTTCGCCCTGCCGGGTGAGCCGGCCTATGAAACGCCCAGCTTCCGCCGCTCGAACGCATTCGAGGCAACGGCGCAAGAAGTCGCCGCCGTACGTGCGGGCGTGGGCATCAACGAGGTGCAGAATTTCGGCAAATACCGCGTGACCGGTGCCAATGCGCGGGGCTGGCTGGATCGGATCATGGCTGGCCGCATTCCGAAACCCGGACGCATGGCGCTGAACCCCATGCTGGCACCATCGGGCCGCATTCTTGGCGATTTCACCGTCACCTGTCTGTCGGAAACCGAATTCAACCTGACCGCCAGCTATGGCGCGCAGGGCCTTCACACGCGGTGGTTTGAAACCCAGGCCCAGGATGGTGTGCAGGTCGAAAACATCTCGGACCGTCTGACCGGGTTCCAGATCGCCGGGCCAAAATCGCGCGAGCTGTTGCAGCGCGTCACCCGGCATGATGTCAGCCATGAGGCGTTCAAATTCCTCGATGCCAAACGCATCGGTGTCGGCCTGACCCAAGCCCTGGTGCAACGGGTCAGCTATACCGGCGATCTGGGCTATGAAATCTATGTCGACGCGATGGAAAGCCGCGCGCTTTGGGACGCGCTGTGGACGGCTGGCCAGGACCTGGGTATCCGGCCCTTTGGCATGCGGGCGATGATGTCACTGCGGCTGGACCGTTTCTTTGGCGCATGGCTTGCCGAATTTGGCCCCGATTACACCTGTGCGGAAACCGGGCTGGACCGCTTTCTAAAGCTGGACAAACCCGTTGATTTCATTGGCAAAGAAGCCGCACTTGCGGATCAGCCCACGCGCCGCTTGGTGGCGTTTGAGGTTGATGCGACAGACGCCGACGTGAACGCCTATGAACCGATCTGGCTGGACGGCGACGTGGTCGGCTTTTGCACCTCAGGGGGCTATTCGCACCATGCAGGGAAGTCCATCGCCATGGGGTTCCTGCCGGTTGATCGCGTGGCTGACGGGCTGGAAGTTCAGATCGAAATTCTGGGGGATATGCGCCCGGCGCGGGTCATTTCCACAGCCTTGTTTGACCCCGAAATGACCCGGATGCGCACATGACCCTGCCGATCCTGATCCTGGCTGCGGGGGCCTCACGGCGGATGGGCGGTGTGGACAAGCTGTTGCAACCGGTGCGCGGCAAACCATTGCTGCGCGACCGGGTCGAGGCCGCGCTGGCCACCGGGGCCGAGGTTTTTGTCACCTTGCCCGAGGGGGATGAGACACGCGCCAAAACAATGGACGGCTTGCAGGATGTGGCGCTGATCCCATCGCCGAATGCGCATGAGGGCATGGCCGGATCACTGCGCGATGGCATCAAGGCTTTGCCCGAGGATGCCCAGGGCGTTCTGGTGGTGCTGGCCGACATGCCCGACATCACGACGCTGGATATGCAACGGCTGCGGGCGGGTTTCGATGGAGGCCCGTTGCGTGCGGCAACCCAGGACGGCATCCCCGGGCATCCGACCTTGTTGACCAGAGACCTGTTTGCGGAAATCGCGAATTTGCACGGCGACATTGGCGCGCGCAACGTGTTGAAGGCGCATCCGCCGCGCCTGATCCCCTTGCCCGGCACACGGGCGCTGACCGACCTGGACACGCCGCAAGACTGGGCAGACTGGCGTGCACGGACTTAGGGGCTGATCAGCAGCTGAACCTCACCGTGGTCCAGCACCGTCCGGGTATAAACATAGGCCGCCCGCCCTTGCGCATAGCGCAGACGAGGCGCAACTTCGAAAATCTGGTCGGCCAGTTCGGGGTGGGATTGCTCGATCGCGTTCATGTCCGGGCTGAGGCTTTCGGCCCAGATCCCTGCCACGCGGACCAGTTCATGTGCCCCGAACAGAAGATGCACCCAGGCGGGTGCCGATTTCGGCGCGGGGGTGACGCCGGGCAGACCGACCAGGTCCCTGGCCCGGGCCAGAACCTCGTCCACCCCAAACAACAGGTCAGATTTCGCGTGGGACAACAGCGCCAGGTGCCCCGGTGCCAGCAACATCGCCCCTTCGCCATGGCGCGCCTTAAAGCGGACCGGGGACGGGCCGTCGCCCGACACATCACGTGACCGGCCGGTCCACAAAAGCGGTTGCAGACCGTTGTCGCGTGTCATGACCAGATCCCCCGCCAGCAGATTGCGGGCCGGGCGTTCGCCAGTATCGGTCTGGATCAAAGCGTCGGGTGACAATCCCGAACTGGCAAAGCTGCGCCCCATGCCGCACGACGGGCGCACCGCATGCCGGAACGCCCCGGAGGTATCCAGATCGGCATCCAATTCGGCCCAATTGTCACGCAGGTTCAGCATTTGCCCCAACTTTTTAAACCACAGGGCCCTAGCTGGGCCTCTTGGTAAAAAGGTAAAGGGCAGACATGGCGAAACCGTGAACAGGGCCGGTCATATTCAAGATTTGAACACGGAAAACCCCGTGAAAACCGGGAATTTCCATAGGGTTTTGCCCAAATTCGAACAAATACTTTAACCACAGGTTGCATTCCGACCGAATGGTCAAAATATGATCAGACTGTGGTCAGCCCTTCAACATCCGGGCCTCGTGTGCTTTCAAGGTGCGCCGCGCCGTCGCGTATCCGCGCGCGCCTGCGGCTGTTTCCAGCTCAGGGAACAGGTCAAAAATTTCCCGCCGTTGCGCGCCGCCGACACCTTTCAGGGCCAGATCACCGGGTTGGAAACTTTCGCTCCAGGCACCGTTGGACTGCACCACCTCGTGATGGTCGAACATGAAATGCACATAGGTGACACCCAGCGCGTCAATGCGCTGAATGTCGTCGCCATCGACCATATGTTTCGCCGATGCCAGCACCTCGCGGTCATCGAAATACAGCGCGGATCGGTCGTTGGCGATCAGCATCCGGTGGTTCGGGCTGAGCATCATGTCACGTTCCCGCAACCCATTGCCCAAGCTGCCAGCAGGCACCAGAACCGGGCGCAGATGCGGGTTGGCCTGCAACGCCTTGGTGCCGACGCGTTTTGACCCGATCCAGCGAATTTACTGAATACCATTGTCGCGCGTGATGACACGGTCGCCCTCGCGCAGATCTTTGACCCGACGTTCGCCTTGCGGCGTGGCGATCAGGGTGCCGGGTGTGAAACAAGGAATGACCGTTTCGATATTTTCAAACTGCAACGTGCCGACGACGGCGCCATTGCCGCCAATGAATTCAACCGTTCCGTTTTCGGGGCTTCCCGTATCGTAATTCACATGGACATAGCCGCCCGCCGGCGCTGATCCGGTCAGGTCCAGCACATCAACATCACTGTCATCCGGGTCTTCGTTGCCGTCTACGGTATAGCCCCAATCCAGATCGTGGAACGTGTCAAAGCCCTGCCCGCCCACCTGGGTATCATTCCCTTCACCGCCTGTGATGTGGTCATCGCCTGCGCCACCATCCAGCGTATCGTCACCATCTTCGCCATAGATCTTGTCCTGGCCCGTGCCGCCAAGGATCGTGTCCTGGCCCGGCTTGACCGGCGTGACCACCGTATCGTCGATCAGATCGCCCGACAGGGTAAACCCGGACTGTGTCCTGCGGGTTTCCAACGTGAAGGTGATTGAGCTCTGCGCCTCGCATTCACCCGAGAACCAGGCATCCTGGTCCGAGGTCCTGACCAGGGTCACGACCGCATAGATCTGGCTGCCGTCCTCGAGAGTGGCGACGTTGTCATAGATGACGCTGTCACCAGCCTGCGCGTTGTTGTTGCCCGACGCGGTTTCGCTGCCCGCGCGCACGTTGTTGATGTCCTGCGCCACCGGGGTTGCGTCCAGGCCCGGTCCCGTCACACCGACGCCCGTGCGCCATACAGGATGTCATCGCCCGCGTGCCATCAATCAGGTCATCGCCGCCCGATCCCGCGATTTGGTCCTGACCGCCAAGGCCCGTGATCGTATCATTGTCCGCTGTACCCAGCAGGCTGTCATTGTTGGACGCACCTGTGATCGCCGCCATGAAAAGCCCCCCCAAGGTCATAAAACTGGTCAAAATCGGCCTGTGTGGCAGCAAACCGTTCACACACTGGGCACGTGCTGCACTGCGGCGCGCGAAGGGGAGAATTTGATCAACGTGGTCATAACGCGGAGATTTCCGCGACAAGGCGCCAAATCGGGCCCAAAACGAAAACAATCCCGCAGCTTCCCGCGGGATTGTTTCTGTAACCGAAACACTGGGATCGACGCATGACAGCGCCCGACCCACAAGCGCGACTCGGTGTTTCCCGTGGCGAAGGCAGCCCACCCTCGCGTCAGGGAATGGCCCGCCGGAATTAACCCCGGCGGGCCCGCTGCATTACTTGACCAGCATCTTCGCTTCGTGTGCCTTCAGCGTGCGACGCGCGGCGGTATAATCTTCGATGCCTTCGGCTGTTTCCAGCTGCGGGAACAGTTCAAAGATTTCGTTGCGCTGTGCGTTGCCGATGCCCTTGAGCGAGTAGTCACCCGGCTGGAAGCTTTCGGTCCAGGCCCCGTCCGACAGAACCACTTCGTGGTGATCGAACATGAAGTGGATATAGGTCGTACCCATTGTATCCACGCGGTGAATGCCCTTGTTGTCGACCAGGTGCTTGGCGCTGACCAGAACTTCGCGTTCCTCAAAGTACAGCGCAGTGCGATCATTGGCGACCAGAACACGGTGGTTCGGGCTGACCAGCATGTCACGTTCCGGCAGACCATTGCCCAGCGATCCGGCCTGGATCAGCACCGGTTTCAGGTGCTTGTTGGCTTCCAGCGCCTTCCAGTCCATCCCCTTGTGACCGACCCAGCGAATTTCCTGGATGCCGTTGTCACGGGTGATAACGCGATCACCTTCCTCCAGCTCCTCGACCAAACGCTCGCCTTTCGGGGTCGCGATCTTGGTGCCAGGGGTAAAGCAGGGCACGATTTCCTCGATCTCGGTGAAATCGAGCGTGCCGGTCACATTGCCGTCGGTGTCATAGTAGGTGACGAAACCGTCGGTGCCGTTGCCGTTGCTGTCAGGCCCGGTGTGGGTGACTTTCAGGCTACCGCCCGGTTCAGTCGAGCCGGTCAGATCCAGAACATCCCAGTCATCGCCAGCCGCGCCGCCGTCAACCGTGTCCCCGGCGTTGTTGTTCGTGAACGTGTCACGATCCGCACCACCCGACAGGGTGTCGTTGCCCCGGCCACCATCAATCTGGTCGGCACCAGCGCCGCCGTCGACGGTGTCGTCTTCGCCACCAGCTGAGATAACATCGTCGCCGTCGCCACCCAACAAGGTGTCGATGCCCGAGGTGCCCAGCAAGGTGTCGTCACCTTCACCACCATCGATAAAGTCGCCACCCGAGCCACCATCGAGATGGTCGTCGCCCGCACCACCATAAATGGTGTCCGTGCCACGACCGCCGTCAATCGTGTCATCCTCGGTGCCACCGTCAATGAAGTCAGCGCCGTCGCCACCTTCGATGATGTCGTCACCCTGGCCACCGATCAGCGTGTCC
>DFBF01000217.1:0-1710 GCA_002367285.1 Rhodobacteraceae bacterium UBA3087
TCCCAATCCGTCATGGTCTTTGCTCCGCTAGGGGTCATTCGCGCGACACCGCCTGTTTGCGGTATCAGGGGCGTGATATAACGAAATCGTGCCGCATCTGCAAACAAACTTGTTCGTTTTCGGACGCCAAATCTCTTGAACGCACATGTTAAACCTGCTCGGATGATAGGAACGCCTCCACGAATAGTGAGATAACATGAGTCGCAGCCCCTCCTCTGGCTTTGAAGCGCCGACAAAACCGCGCCGCTTCGTCTTCGTTCTGGTGAACGATTTTACGCTGCTCAGCTTTGCCGGCGCGCTGGATGCGTTGCGTATCGCAAACCGCAATTTCACAGCCCCCGCCTATGAATGGATCCTGTGTGGCGAAGGCGGAGACACCGTGACCAGTTCGGCCGGCCCCGAATTCAAGCTGGACATGGATCTGGAAGAGCTGAAGCGCGACGATACGATCCTGATCTGTTCCGGCGTGGATGTGCAGGCCAACACCTCGAAGAAGCTGATCAACTGGCTGCGCCGCGAGGCACGCCGGGGGGTTCAGATCGGCGGGCTGTGTACGGCGGCCTATGTCTTGGCCAAGGCGGGATTGCTGGACGGCAAACGCGCAACGATCCATTGGGAAAACCACGACAGCTTCGCAGAAGAGTTCGAAGAGGTCGAGCTGACCAAATCCGTCTTTGTGACCGATGGCAACCGCATGACCACCGCCGGGGGCACATCGTCGATCGACCTGATGCTGAAACTGATCGCCGATGACCACGGCGAAGAGATCGCCAATGTGGTCGCCGATCAACAGATCTATACGTCGATCCGCACCGATCAGGACACGCAACGTCTGTCGGTGCCAACGCGCATTGGCGTGCGCCACCCGAAACTGTCCGCCGTCATCCAGATGATGGAGGCCAATATCGAAGAACCCGTGTCACCGTCGATTCTGGCAAAAGATGTTGGCATGTCGACACGCCAGCTGGAGCGGCTGTTTCGCCGCTATCTGAACCGGTCACCGAAACGGTATTATATGGAGCTGCGTCTGCAAAAGGCGCGCAATCTGTTGATGCAGACGGATATGAGCGTGATCAACGTGGCGCTGGCCTGTGGTTTCGCCAGCCCGTCGCATTTTTCGAAATGCTATCGCGCGCATTATAATACAACGCCGTATCGCGAACGCGGCAGCCAGGCGACACGCCTGTCGGTGTGACGCATTGCTCCTCTTTGTTTGGCGGTTTTGGTTGGGATTCAGCATGACTTTGATGTTGGAATACCCGGACTGGTAAACGCCCGCCCAGCCGCGCCATGACATGTCAGACCGCATCGACCTGGACGCCCCGGTCCTGCCCCATGTGCTGCGGCACGACGGGCCGCGCGGCTGGTTTCTTGTGACGCAGCCCGAGATCCTGCGCGAGGTTGAGGTCGCAACGCCACCATCGTGGTTGATCCGCGCACAAGACCCGTTGGATCTGGACGGGCTTGTGGCGCTGGCGCGTCCCGTTTCGATGCACATTTCCCAGCTCACGGGGGCAGAAATCGAGATCCTGGCAGGCGATATCGCCAATGATCCCCGGGCGTTCTGGCTATCGCGACCCGCCGCACTGCCCCGACTGACCCATGAACGCGCCATCCGGCTTGCGATCCTGTGGCCTGAAACCCCGGACCGCTGGCGCGTGGACATCACCGATGCTGTCTGGGATCATCTCGAACAGAACGGCATTTCGC
>DFBF01000217.1:1768-3607 GCA_002367285.1 Rhodobacteraceae bacterium UBA3087
CGGCCCGGTGTTGGTGCCAGACACCCTGCGTTTCTTTCAACCTACTCTGACGGCATCCTGCACCCCGACAGCCTGCGCCGCACTGGAGGGTGTGGACCTCTCGCCCCCTTTGGCCCGCATGCGTGACCCGGCAACTTTGTCGGCGCATCTGAAAGACGCCCCATGGTTTTCGCCAACCCAACGCCCGACTTTGACGCCAGAGGCCATCGCGCAGGATGGTTTGCAGATCGGCCCGGTTCAAGAACGTCGCCACCTGACCCGTCATGTCACCCTGAAGTGAGCCGTGGCGCTCCCGCCCAATGTTGACCCTGACGGGTCGCCCTTGGTTGGGCGTGGCCTCACTGCGTTCGGCCTCTGTCCCTGCGGTCGGCCCCCGCTCCCGTCCCACCGCCCCCTTTCCCTTGGGCAGTCAATATTACGGCGATGAATGTGTTTTGCGGCGTCTTTTTCTTGGGCATCAGGACTTTTCAATCCACAAAACCACATCTAGGGTAAAGATCGGAAATTTGTTCCAATTGGGAGAGAACACAATGAAAAAGCTGCTTATGGCTTCGGCCGCAACGGCTCTGATGGCGGGTGCTGCCAGTGCGGAAGACGTGAAACTGGGTGTGATCCTGGGCTTTACCGGTCCGATTGAAAGCCTGACACCGCATATGGCGGATGGCGCTGAAATGGCGATGGCCGAAGTCACCGCATCTGGCAAGTTCTTGGGCGGCGGGTCCGTCACCTCTGTGCGCGCCGATTCAACCTGTGTTGACAGCGCGGCGGCCACGGCGGCTGCGGAACGTCTGATCACCGCAGAAGGTGTCAAAGGCATCATGGGCGCCGATTGTTCCGGTGTGACCGGCGCAATTCTGGCCAACGTGGCCGTTCCCAACGGCATGGTCATGATCAGCCCCTCGGCCACCTCGCCCGGTCTGACCAGCGCTGAAGACAACGGCTTGTTCTTCCGCACCTCGCCCTCGGATGCCCGTCAGTCCGCCGTCATGTCGCAGATCCTGATGGAAGGTGGCGTGAAATCCGTCGCCGTGACCTATACCAACAATGACTATGGCAAGGGCATGGCAGACGCGTTCAAGGCCGATTTCGAAGCCGCCGGTGGTGAAGTGACCATCGTCGCCGCCCACGAAGACGGCAAAGCGGACTATACCGCCGAAATCGGTGCCCTGGCATCGGCCGGTGGTGACGTTCTGGTGGTTGCCGGATACATTGACCAAGGCGGCGCAGGCATCGTGCGCGGCGCGCTGGACACCGGCGCGTTTGACACGTTCCACTTCCCGGACGGCATGATCGGGTCGAACCTGACGGCCAACTTTGGCACCGATCTGGACGGCTCGACCGGTCAGGTTCCTGGCACCGACAGCCCGGGTTCGGCCACGTTTGCCGATCTGGTTGGCGACAAGTTCGACGTCACCTCACCCTATACCGGCGAAAGCTATGACGCGGCGGCTCTGATCCTGCTGGCCATGCAGGCGGCCGGGTCGGTTGAGCCGGGCGACTATGCCTCCAAGGTCGAAATGGTTGCCAACGCGCCGGGCGAACAGATCTTCCCGGGGGAACTGGCCAAGGCGCTGGAAATCCTTGCTGGCGGTGGTGACATCGACTATGTCGGCGCGACTGCGGTCGAACTGATCAATGGTGGCGAGGCCTCGGGCTCGTACCGTCAGATCAAGATCGAAGGCGGCGAAATGATGACGGTCGGCTATCGCTGATCTGCATCTGCGCATTACAACGGAACAGCCCGGGCATTTCCCGGGCTGTCTCCATAAAAGACAAGCGCAACGCCAAGTTGTGTGACGCGACAGCCCGGCCTTGTCTGGGCGGAGATATCGCCAACCT
>DFBF01000107.1:0-4200 GCA_002367285.1 Rhodobacteraceae bacterium UBA3087
ATCACGTCATCGGTGCGCGCCATGATATAGAGGTAGCCGTCTTCGTCCTTGTACCCCGCGTCGCCGGTTTCATAGTAGCCGGGGAAGGTGGTCAAATAGGACTTCAGATACCGTTCCTCGGCGTTCCACAGATTGGGCAGGGTGCCGGGCGGCAGGGGCAGTTTTACCGCGATGGCGCCCATGTCACCGGCCGGGGCAGGGTGGCCGCCTTCGTCCAGAATATCGACCTGATAGCCGGGCATCGCCACGGCGGGGCTGCCCAGTTTGACGGGCAGAAGTTCGATCCCGACCGGGTTGGCCGCGATGGGGAAACCGGTTTCGGTCTGCCACCAGTGGTCAATCACCGGCACGTTCAGCTGGTCCTGCGCCCAGACGATTGTGTCGGGGTCGGCGCGTTCACCGGCCAGATAGACCTGATCAAGGCAGGACAGATCGTATTTCTTGACGAATTCACCCTTTGGGTCTTCGCGTTTCACGGCGCGAAACGCGGTGGGGGCGGTAAAGAAACTTTTCACGTTGTGTTCGGAAATCACCCGCCAGAAGGTGCCGGCATCGGGCGTGCCGATGGGTTTGCCTTCGAACACGATCGTCGTGTTACCATGCACCAGCGGACCATAGGTGATATAGCTGTGGCCCACGACCCAGCCCACATCCGAGGCGGCCCAGAACACGTCACCGGGATCGACGTTATAGACGTTCTTCATGGTCCAGTTCAGGGCAACCAGATGGCCGCCGGTGTGGCGGATAACGCCCTTGGGCTGGCCGGTCGTGCCTGAGGTATAGAGGATATAGGCCGGGTGGTTGGCCTCGACGGGCACACAGTCGGCAGGGGCGACGCCCTGCTGGAAATCGGTCCAGTCAAAGTCGCGGCCCTCGATCATGTCGGCAACGCATTCTTCGCGCTGAAAGATGACGGTGAAATCGGGTTTGTGGTCTGCCAGATCAATGGCGCCGTCCAGCAGCGGCTTATAGGCGACAATGCGTCCCGGTTCCAACCCACAAGAGGCGGCGATGATCGCCTTGGGCTTGGCGTCATCAATGCGCACGGCCAGTTCGTTTGAGGCAAAACCGCCAAACACCACCGAATGGATCGCACCAATGCGGGAGACGGCCAGCATGGCGATCAGCGCTTCGGCGACCATCGGCATATAGATGATAACGCGGTCGCCTTTGGTCAGGCCCTGCGCGGTCAGGGCGCCGGCGACGCTGGCGACCTTGTCCTTCAGCTGGGCATAGGTGATCTTGTCCTGACGCCCGGTGATCGGACTGTCATAGATGATCGCGACCTGATCGGCGCGACCGTTTTCAACGTGACGGTCCACGGCGTTCCAGCAGGTGTTGACCATGCCATCGGAAAACCATTCATACAGCGGTGCATTTTCGTCAAACAGAGCTTTCGACGGGGGCGTGTCCCAGTCGATGGCCTCGGCGGCCTCCATCCAGAATGCTTCGGGGTCTGCCTGCCAGGCGGCGTAGACGTCTTCGTATGACATGATGCACTTCCTCCTAAAACGCTTGGCTATGGTGTTACGAAGCGGCGGACGTTGGGGCAAGTGTTCCGAGGCTTGGGGCGGCACAATATCGCGGGAAATTTGCAAGACAGCCCCGTTAGCTCCTGCAAAGTTTTGCAAAGCCCTGTGGGTTATGCCGGTTTCAGGAAATTTGACTGGTTTTGCAAATTTGCGAAACTTTGGTTGCAACATTGGCATTTTGGGATTCGGGGGCCTCCCGCCCGCTCTGGGCGCCTGACGGCGCGCCGGACGGTTGGGCGTGGCACCGCTGCGCGGCGCGGTGTCGCGCACAGCGAGATCCCCCTTGCGGCGAAGGCGTCGCCCGAGCTCCCTCAGCCGTAATGCGCCACCGGCGTGCCCGCCACAGCGGACATGTTCAAAAGCCCCCGCGCGGTGATCGACGGCGTGACGATATGGGCGCGGTTGCCCATACCCATCAGGATCGGCCCGACCTCAAGCCCCAGCCCCTTGGCCTTGAGAATGTTGCGCACCGCACTGGCCGCATCCGTGTTCGGAAAGATCAGCACGTTCGCCGGGCCTTCAAACCGCGCCTCTGGGAAGATATGGCGGCGCAGCGCATCGTCCAGCGCCGAATCGACGTGCATTTCACCCTCATAGGCAAAATCACGCGGGCTGGCGTTCAGAATGTCGATCGCGCCGCGTGCCCGCACGCCCGTATCACATCCGTGGTTGCCGAACTGCGAATAGCAACAGATTGCCACCTTGGGTTCGACCCCAAAACGGCGCACATGGCGTGCGGCGGCGCAGACGGTTTCCGCGATCTGCGCCGGGGTCGGTTCGGGATGCACATGGGTGTCGGCGATGAACAGGGGGCCGTCTTCCAGGATCATCAGGGACAGCGCCCCGACCGGGTGCAAGTCATCCGCACCCAGGATTTGGTTCACATAGTTCAGGTGCCACAGATACTGGCCGAATGTGCCGCAGATCAGCGAATCCGCGTGGCCCCGGTTCACCATAATTGCGCCAATCGCCGTTGTATTGGTGCGCATGATCGCCTTGGCCAGGCTGGGCGTGATGCCGCGCCGCGCCATGATCTGGTGGTAAGTCTGCCAGTATTCACGATACCGGTCGTCCCGCTCAGGGTTGACGATGTTGAAATCCACACCGGGTTTCAGGGGCAGACCGGCGCGTTCACAGCGGGCCTCGATCACATCGGGACGGCCGATCAGGATTGGCTTGTCGGTAGTTTCCTCCAGCATCGCATTGGCGGCGCGCAGGACGCGTTCGTCCTCGCCTTCGGCAAAGACGATGCGGCGTTCGGCCTGGGCGGCGGCGGCAAATACCGGCCGCATGATCAGCGCGGATTTGAAGACCGATCCGTCCAACTTTTCCTTGTAGGCATCCATATCCGACAGCGGGCGGGCGGCCACGCCGCTTTCCATTGCGGCCTTGGCGACCGCGCTGGCGACAACGCCCATCAGGCGCGGGTCAAACGGTTTCGGGATCAGGTAATCGGCCCCATAGGTCAGCTGTTCCCCCTTATAGGCGGCGGCGGCTTCGGCCGAGGTCGTGGCGCGGGCGAGAGCCGCGATCCCTTCGATACAGCCCAGCTGCATGGCGTCGTTGATCTCGCTTGCGCCCACGTCCAGCGCGCCGCGGAAGATAAACGGAAAACACAGCACGTTGTTGACCTGGTTGGGAAAATCACTGCGTCCTGTGGCTATAATCGCGTCCGGCGCGATGGCGCGCACCGCGTCTGGCATGATTTCGGGGGTCGGGTTTGCCAGCGCGAACACAATGGGTTTTGATGCCATTTTGGCAACCATTTCGGGCTTCAGAACACCCGGCCCGGACAGACCCAGAAACAGGTCGGCGCCTTCGATCACCTGATCCAGCGTTGCGGGCGTTGTTCCCTGGGCATAGGCGGCCTTTTGCGCCGTCATGTCTTTCTCGCGACCTTCGTACACCAAGCCTTCGATGTCACACAGCCAGACGTTCTCGCGTTTCACGCCCAGTTTTAGCAGCATGTTCAGACAGGCGATGCCCGCCGCACCGCCGCCCGTTGATACGACCTTGATGTCGGCAAAATCACGCCCAGTAATCTGCAACGCATTGGTCACAGCCGCGCCAACGACGATGGCTGTGCCGTGCTGATCGTCATGGAAAACCGGAATATTCATGCGCTCGCGGCAGATTTGTTCAACGATGAAGCAATCTGGGGCTTTGATGTCTTCCAGGTTCACGGCGCCAAAGCTGGGCTCCATGGCGCAGATGATATCGGCCAGCTTTTCGGGGTCTGTTTCGTTCAGCTCGATGTCAAAACAATCGATGTCAGCGAATTTCTTGAACAGGACGGCCTTGCCCTCCATCACGGGTTTTGAGGCCAGCGCGCCAATGTTGCCAAGACCCAATACAGCCGAGCCATTGGTGACCACAGCCACCAGGTTGCCGCGTGCCGTATAGCGGCTGGCATCTGCCGGGTTTGCGGCGATTTCCATGCAGGCGTCCGCCACGCCGGGGGAATAGGCCAGCGCCAGGTCACGCCCATTCGCCATCGGCTTGGTCGCGCGGATCTCAAGTTTGCCGGGTTTCGGGTGCTCATGATAATGCAGGGCGGGTTTTTGGGGCTGTTTTTCATCTTGCACGGCGGATCCTCCGGGTTGATAGTTTAAAGCTAAACTACCTTCTTGACGCTGCGGCATACACGCAAAACCCTATACCGATCAAG
>DFBF01000107.1:4215-7629 GCA_002367285.1 Rhodobacteraceae bacterium UBA3087
GGGTCTTTCCACTTGCATCCGTCCGCGTGGATTGACACGGTGAACCATCCGGTCAAAAGCAGAGGCTGACATGTCCCTTCTGAATGCTGCAACACAGGCGCGCGGCAATGCGCATGCGCCCTATTCCAATTTCAAGGTCGGCGCAGCGGTGAAAACCGCAGGCGGCGGTGTCTTTGCGGGCTGCAACGTGGAAAACGTGGCCTATCCGGAAGGCACCTGCGCCGAAGCGGGCGCGATTGCCGCCATGGTCGCGGCGGGGGAGCGCGAGATCGTCGAAGCGCTGGTCATCGCCGACGCCCCCATGCCGGTGACACCCTGTGGTGGATGCCGCCAGAAGCTGGCGGAATTTGCCGGACCGGACGTCAAGATCACCATGCTGACCACCCAAGGGGAAAAACTGGTCATGACCATGGCCGAACTGCTGCCGGGCAGCTTCAGCACCGAACACCTGGAGAACACATGAGCCGTGCCTTTCTTGTCGTGATGGATTCGGTTGGCATCGGCGGTGCGCCGGATGCGGGCGAATTCTTTAACGGGGACGTGCCAGACACGGGGGCGAACACGTTGCTGCACATCGCTCAGGCCTGCGCCGATGGGCGGGCCAACGAAGGGCGCAGCGGACCGTTGCACCTTCCGAACCTTGATGCGCTGGGGTTTGGTGCGGCGTTGACGCTTGCCAGCGGAGACATTGCGCCCGGGCTGGGGGCAACACCCGTTGGCACCTGGGGCGCGGCGCAGGAGATCTCGCGTGGTAAGGATACGCCGTCGGGCCATTGGGAAATCGCCGGGGTGCCCGTGCCTTGGGATTGGCATTATTTCCCCGACACCTGCCCGACATTTCCGGCCGATCTGACCGCTGCAATCTGTGCAAATGCCGGGGTCGAGAGGGTTCTGGGCAACAAGCATTCGTCGGGAACGGTCATCCTTGAGGAACTGGGCGAAGAACACATGCGCACCGGGCTGCCGATCGTCTATACCTCGGCGGATTCAGTCGTTCAGATCGCCGCGCATGAGGAGGTTTTTGGCCTGGAGCGCCTGCTGGATCTGTGCCGTGCGGTCGCGCCCATGGTGCATGATATGCGGGTGGGGCGCGTGATTGCGCGCCCCTTTGTCGGGTCGAAATCCAAGGGGTTCACGCGCACCACAAACCGTCGGGATTTCGCCATCAAACCGCCGTCGCCGACCCTGTGCGATTGGGTGCAAGCCGCAGGGCGCAAGGTGCATGCGGTTGGGAAGATTGGCGATATCTTCGCCCACCAAGGCATTGATGAGGTGCGAAAAGGGGCAGACGCCGATCTGATGGAGCATCTTCTGGACCTGGTCGATGAGGCGGGGGACGGTGATCTGGTCTTTGCCAACTTCGTGGAATTTGATGCGAAATATGGCCATCGGCGTGACATTGCCGGCTATGCCCGGGCGCTGGAATGGTTTGACACCCAACTGCCGCGCCTGTTTGCCAAAATGAGGCCGGGCGACATGATGCTGTTCACCGCAGATCACGGCAATGACCCCAGCTGGCCGGGCACTGACCACACCCGTGAACGCGTTCCTGTGCTGGTGCATGGGCTTGGGACGGGGGCCTTGGGTCTGATTGGCTTTGCGGATATCGCGGCGATGGTCGCCAAACACCTGAACCTGGCCGCGCCCAAGCAGGCGCAAGAGACATGATGACTTGGCAGAACACCCCCAAGATCGAACTGCATCTGCACCTCGAGGGGGGCGCGCCACCCGCGTTCATCCGCCAGTTGGCATTCGAGAAGAAGTTGGACATTTCCAACATTTTCACCCCGGATGGCGGCTATGATTACCGTGATTTCTGGCACTTTCTCGAGGTTTACGAGGCTGCGACCTCGACCTTGACGGGGCCTGAAGACTTCAAGCGGCTGACCCGGGCCGTATTGGACGAAAGTGCCGCCCATGGCGTGATTTACACCGAAGCGTTTCTGTCGCCGGACTTTTGCGGCGGGCGTGATGTCGGCGCCTGGAAAGAATACTTGCATGCGATCCAAGAGGCCGCCGATGAGGCCGAGACCGCCCATGGCATCATGATGCGCGGCATCGTCACGCCAATCCGCCATTTCGGGCCGGACGTCGCACGCGAAACAGCGATTTGCGCCCAGGAAACCGCCGGAGACTTCGTTACAGGATTTGGCATTGGGGGCGATGAAAAGGCCGGGTTGCTGAGCGATTTCGCCTATGCGTTCGACATGGCCCGCGAGGCCGGGTTGCGTATGACCGCCCATGCGGGTGAGTGGTGCGGCCCCCAAGAAGTGCGCGCCGCCATCGACCACCTGAAGGTCGAGCGGATCGGGCATGGTGTGCGGTCGATCGAAGACCCGGCGCTGGTCGAATACCTGGCAGCCAGTGGTATCGTGCTGGAGGTTTGTCCAGGCTCGAACGTGTTCCTGGGCGCGTATCCCAGCCTTGAGGCGCACCCGATTGAAAAGCTGCGTGATGCTGGGGTGAACGTGACGGTTTCAACGGATGATCCGCCCTTCTTCCACACCACGATGACCAAGGAATACGAGGATCTGGCGCAGGTGTTCGGTTGGGGGCAGGACGATTTCGCCGCCCTGAACCAGACTGCCCTAGACGCTGCCTTCTGTGATGAAAAGACCCGCGCCGCGTTGCGCACACGAATGGAGAATACCGATGTTTGACCACCTGACTGTCGTCGACCACCCCTTGGTGCAGCACAAGCTGAGCCTGATGCGTGAAAAGGGGACGCAAAGCGCCGTGTTTCGCCAATTGTTGCGCGAAATCAGCCAGTTGCTGGCCTATGAGGTGACACGCGAACTGCCCATGACGACGCAGAAAATCGACACGCCGATCCAGGAAATGGATGCGCCGGTTCTGGCCGGCAAGAAGCTGGCTTTGGTGTCGATCCTGCGGGCGGGCAATGGGCTGTTGGACGGCATTCTGGAGCTGATCCCGCTGGCGCGGGTCGGTTTTGTCGGGCTGTATCGGGATGAAAAAACGCTGGAGCCGGTGCAGTATTATTTCAAGGTGCCCGAGGGGCTGGAGGATCGGCTTGTCATCGCGGTGGATCCGATGTTGGCGACGGGCAACAGTTCGGTGGCGGCCATTGATCTGTTGAAGAAGGCCGGGGCGACGAATATTCGCTTTCTGTGTCTTCTGGCCGCGCCTGAGGGCGTTGCCCGCATGAAAGAGGCGCACCCGGACGTGCCAATCATCACCGCAGCCTTGGACGAGAGGTTGAACGAGCAGGGTTATATCGTGCCCGGTTTGGGCGATGCTGGCGACCGGATGTTCGGAACCAAATAGGGTTGGAAATAGGTTTGCCGCGCGCGGCCTGTGCGGCATTAACCTTTGTTTACAAGACAGCGACAAACCGGGCCTTGTGCCCGGTTTAGGACTTTACTTGATGGGGCTCATCCTGCATTCTCACACAAT
>DFBF01000298.1 GCA_002367285.1 Rhodobacteraceae bacterium UBA3087
CCCACATGCAGCCGGTCGGACACATGTTGCACGCGGTCATCAATCCGCGTGTGCAACCCGAAGGTCAGCCCATAGCCGCGCCCATTGATGTCATCAATCACCCGGTCCAGATCTTGCGATTTGAACCGTGCGACATGCAGCACCGGGCCGAAAATCTCGCGCTCCAGGTCATTGATGCCCGACACGGCAACGGCGGTCGGCGCAATGAAATGCCCGCCCTTGGCAGCAGGATTTTGGACAATGACGTTGGCCGTACTGATATAGGCGGCGATGTCGTTATAGGCTTGGGTGTCGATCACCGGGCCAAGGTCGGTGGACAGGTGCCAGGGATCACCCTGGCGCAGCTCTTGCATCGCGCCTTGCAGCATGTCCAGGAATTGATCGGCAATGTCATCCTGAACATACAGGCACCGCAGGGCCGAACAGCGCTGGCCGGCCGATTGAAAGCTGGAGGCCAGGATGTCGCGGATTGCTTGTTCCGGCAGGGCGGTGCTGTCCACAATCATCGCGTTTAGCCCGCCGGTTTCGGCGATCAGGGGGGCCTCGGGTGACAGGTTGGCCGCCATGGATTGGCGGATGATCTGCGCGGTGTCGGTTGACCCGGTAAAGGCCACGCCATTGATCCGCGCATCCGACGTCAGGGCAGCGCCGACCGTTGCGCCGTCACCGGGCAGCAGTTGCAAAACCTTGCGCGGAACACCCGCCTGGTGCAGCAGCTTCACCGCCTCAAACGCGACCAATCCGGTCTGTTCGGCGGGCTTGGCCAGCACGCCATTTCCCGCCGCCAGAGCCCCCGCGATTTGACCCGAGAAGATGGCCAGCGGGAAGTTCCAGGGCGAAATACAGGTGAACAGTCCGCGTGCGGGATTGTCCAAGCCAGCCGCCTGTGTCGCGTAATAGCGCAGGAAATCAACGGCTTCGCGTAACTCGCCCTCGCAATCCAACAGGTTTTTGCCAGCCTCGCGGGTCAGAAGGGCGAACAGAAGGCCAAAGTTTTCCTCAAAGAGATTGGCGGCCTTGTTCAGCACTTTGGCGCGTTCGGCCACAGGCGCGTTCCAGCGCGTCGCGGCGGCCAGCGCGGTGTTGACATCTGTCGCCGTCGCCGGGGTCAGATGGCCGACGACATCGTCCGGGTTGGCGGGGTTGGTGACGGTCCAAATCGTGCCGCCCTGGACCGGACCTGCAATCAGCGGCGTGGCGGCAAAGACGGTGTCCTTGAACGGTGTGCGGGCGGCGTCGATCGCGTCCAGATGCGGGTCGTATGTCAGGTCGAACCCGGTCGAATTCATCCGCTGCGGGGCGAATAATTCGGGGCCCGTGGGGATCGGCACGTGCTCTTGCGTCAGGGTTTCGAACGGGTCGGCGGCCACAACCTCGGGCGGCACGTCTTCGTCCACGATCTGGTTCACAAAGGACGAATTGGCGCCGTTTTCCAACAGGCGACGCACCAGATACGCCAACAGATCACGATGCGCCCCGACCGGCGCATAAATCCGGCATCGCGTCTTTTCTTCTGTCAGAACAATGTCATGCAGCCTTTCGCCCATGCCGTGAAGACGTTGGAACTCGAACGCTTCGGGGTCGGTCGACATTTCCAGAATGGCGGCGACCGTGTGGGCGTTGTGGGTCGCGAATTGCGGATAGATCCGGTCGGTCATCTCCAGCAATTTGCGCGCATTGGCGATATAGCTGACGTCGGTCGCTGCTTTGTGGGTAAAGACCGGGAAGGCCGAGAGCCCTTCGACCTGGGCGCGTTTCACTTCGGTGTCCCAATAGGCGCCTTTGACCAGACGCACCATGATGCGTCGATCCAGCCGTTCGGCCAGCTGATACAGCCAGTCAAGCGTCGCGCCGGTGCGTTGACCATAGGCCTGTACGACCACGCCAAACCCATCCCAACCCGCCAGGGCCGGGTCGGACAGCACCGCTTCTATCACATCAAGCGAGATTTGCAGCCGGTCGGCTTCTTCAGCGTCGATATTCAGCCCCATACCGGCGGATTTCGCCAGCTGCGCCAACGAGGCAATGCGTGGCACAAGTTCCGCCATCACGCGGTCTTTTTGGCCGCGTTCATACCGGGCATGCAGGGCCGACAGCTTGACGGAAATGCCAGGGTTGTTGCGGATGTCGGGGGCGGTACAGGCATGGGCGATTTCGGAAATCGCGTTGGCATAGGCCATTTGATACCGGCGCGCATCGGCGTCTGTCCGGGCTGCTTCACCCAGCATGTCAAAGGAATAGGTGTACCCCTTTTCCTCCATCGCGCTGCCGCGTTTCATCGCCTTTTCAATGGTTTCGCCCAGAACAAACTGGGCCCCCATTTCTTTCATCGCGCGTGCCGTTGCGGTGCGGATCACCGGTTCACCCAGCCGTTTCACCGCATTGCGCAGCGTGCCGACAAGGCCGGGTTCCGCGTCTTCCAACACCTTTCCGGTCAGCATAAGCGCCCAGGTCGACGCGTTGACCAGCGACGATGTCGACTGTCCCTTGTGGCGGCTCCAATCAGACGATGCGATCTTGTCTTCGATCAGCGCATCAATCGTGTCCGCATCAGGCACCCGCAACAGGGCCTCGGCCAGACACATCAGGGCGATGCCTTCGTCGGTGGACAGCCCGTATTCGGCCAAAAAGATCTCCATCAACCCCGGATCGGCGCTGGCGCGAATGGCGCGCACCAAATCGGCGCCTTTGGCCGCAATACGTTTGCGGTCCTCAGCTGACAGGGCAGCCTGATCCACAAGGGCGGCCACGTGGTCGGCTTCGGGGGCATACATGTGCGTATCGATGATCAGGCGTTGAGTGTCAGGCATGGGGCAATCCTCCGTGGCGTTCATGATACGTCTTGAATGAAAGTCGGTTTTCCTGAATTGTGTCGCAAGACAGTCGGATGGACTGAATTTCAAATTGGAGACGGGAAAATGGGGAAGGCAGGGTTGGATCGGCACGACAATGCGATTCTAGAGGCCTTGACCGCCGAAGGGCGGCTGTCTCTGACCGAGTTGGCCCGCCGCATCGGCCTGTCCAAAAGCCCGACCCAGGCGCGGGTGAAGCGGCTGGAGGAAGACGGGGTCATCACCGGATACCGTGCGCTGGTTGATCCGATCCGCGTTGGCCGGGAACATGTCGCTTTTGTCGAGGTCAAGCTGTCGGACACGCGCGAAGCTGCACTGACGGCCTTTAATGCGGGTGTGGTGAAGATCCCCGAGGTCGAAGAATGCCACATGTTGGCGGCTGAATTCGACTATCTGCTAAAGGTGCGGTGCCGCGACATGCGCGATTATCGCCGTGTGTTGGGCGAAGCGATTTCCTCCCTGCCTCATGTGGCGCATTCGACCACCCATGTGGCGATGCAGGCGGTGAAAGACGACCTCTCGGGGATGTGAATTGACCCAGGCGTGCGCCGTGGCAGGATGGGGCATGCGATACCTTCTGGGCCTTTTGGCAGGCCCTGCGATGGCCGACTGCCCGGCACCCCAGGATATCCGGGGGCCCATGCAGGCCCTGATTTCCCAGGTGAACGCCGCCACGACCGACCGCGACGCGTGTGCTGTCACCGGCCAGATGTGGGCGCTGTGGACCCAGGCCCCGGACGCCAGGGCACTGGAATTATTGGAGCGGGGGCGTGCGGAACTGCGCCTGTCCGACTTTGCCGTGGTCCAGGCGACATTTTCCGACCTGATCGCCTATTGCCCGGACTATGCCGAGGGCTACAACCAACGTGCGTTTGCCCATTTTCTGGGCGGCAATTTCGCCGCCGCATTGCCGGATCTCGAAGCCGAGGCTCAGCAGGTCCTGCGCAAGGCGTTGAAATTGAACCCTTGGTTGCCCGAACGGGCCTTTCTTGCGCCAATCCCTGGTCGCGACCTCTAGACACGCCCCCGGGAACAGGTAAAGTCGCGCGGCCCTACGTGCCCGCGTGGTGGTATGGTAGACACAGGAGGCTTAAAACCCTTGAGTCTGTACGATAAAACACATACGGAACAAAGCGTTGCGTAGACGAGACAGTTTGTAGGCCCGATATAGGCCCGAAACTGAAAATTGAAGACAACGCCAGATGCGGGCGTGATGGAATGGTAGACATACCAGACTTAAAATC
>DFBF01000266.1:0-11127 GCA_002367285.1 Rhodobacteraceae bacterium UBA3087
GTCTGTGGGACGGTTCAAATTGATACCGATCGCGAAAAGGTCCACCATTGCGACATGGATGTGCAGGTGCTGCCCGATGGTCCGCTGATCCGTATTTCGCAATCGCTGGGGGCGCTGTCGCGTGGCTGTCGTTTGAACACTGACGCGTTAGAGCAGGCCGTGGCGCTGACCGAACAGGGCCTGACGGATGGCACCGACATCCTGCTGGTCAACAAGTTTGGCAAACACGAAGCCGAGGGGCGCGGTTTCCGCAATGCCATCGCCGAGGCCCTGTCGCGCGACATTCCGGTGCTGGTCGGGGTGAACAAATTGAACGTCGAGGCCTTTCAGACCTTCTGTGGCGGCGAGGCCGTGGCATTGGAACCCAACCCCGCCGACATCCTGGCCTGGTGTGGTCAGGTGACGGCAACCCAGGGGCTGTCGCGGATTGTGGCACAGCCGTTGCAGACCAGCGAAAAAGCCTGAATTCCCCCTGAACAGGGAATCCACGCCGCCGTCTCTTTGCGAAACGGCGGCGTTTTTACGCGAAATATTCCGAAAAAATGACGTGGTGTCTCAGCAATAATGCGCAAGCGGCATGTTAGCGACGAAACAGGCCCGCGAAATTTTCAACCTTTTCATGATCCCTTTCACAGGCAACACGTTGCTTTTGTTTGAAATTTTTTCCATCAGCGAAATAAATTTACAAGGCTGTGACGGTGTAGTTAAGGCAATTTACACAAAAACTGTTGTTTCCCACGGGGTTATTTCCCTATTTTCACACGCGGTGGGGGAGGGCTTTCGATTTGGTCAACCCGCGCCCTGCGCGCCCGGCGCGCTGAGGAGGATTTAGAGGAGGAGGACCCCGAATGTCGTCGCAAACACCCAGCGGCCAGACCTACGCACCGTCTGCCGATTTCACTGCAAAAGCCCATATTGACGAAAAGCTGTACGATGAAATGTACGCCGCATCGGTCAACGACCCGGATGCGTTCTGGGGCGAACATGGCAAGCGTATTGACTGGATCAAGCCGTTCACCGAAGTGAAGAACACCTCTTTTGAGTTCGGCAATGTGAACATCAACTGGTTTGCTGACGGCACGCTGAACGTCGCTGCCAACTGCGTTGATCGCCACTTGGCGACCCGCGGCGATCAGACTGCGATTATTTGGGAACCCGACAGCCCCGAAGAGGCTGCCAAGCACATCACCTATCAGGAATTGCATGTTGCCGTCTGCAAGATGGCCAACATCCTTGAAGAACTGGGCGTGCGCAAAGGCGACCGGGTCGTGCTGTATCTTCCCATGATCCCCGAAGCGGCCTATGCGATGCTGGCCTGTGCGCGGATTGGCGCGGTGCATTCGATCGTGTTCGCGGGTTTCAGCCCCGACGCCCTGGCCGCCCGGATCAACGGGTCCGACGCCAAGGTCGTGATCACCGCCGACTATGCCCCGCGTGGCGGCCGTGCGACACCGTTGAAATCCAACGCCGACGCCGCCCTTCTGCACACCAAAGACACGGTGAAATGCCTGGTCGTGAAACGCACCGGCGGTCAAACCACCTGGGTCACCGGGCGTGACTTTGATTACAACGAGATGGCGCTGGAAGCCTCAGACATCTCGAACCCCGCCGAAATGAACGCCGAAGATCCGCTGTTCATCCTCTATACCTCGGGCTCGACTGGTCAGCCCAAGGGCGTTGTGCACAGCTCGGGTGGCTATCTGGTCTATGCCTCGATGACGCATGAATATGTGTTCGACTATCATGACGGCGACATCTTCTGGTGTACTGCTGATGTGGGCTGGGTCACTGGCCACAGCTATATCGTCTATGGACCGCTGGCCAATGGCGCGACCACGGTGATGTTCGAAGGGGTGCCGACCTATCCCGACGCGGGCCGTTTCTGGGACGTGTGCGCCAAGCACAAGGTGAACCAGTTCTACACCGCCCCGACCGCGCTGCGCGCCCTGATGGGCAAAGGCAACGAATGGGTCGAAGGCAAGGACTTGTCGGCCCTCAAATTGCTGGGCACCGTGGGCGAACCGATCAACCCCGAAGCCTGGAACTGGTACAATGAACAGGTCGGCAAGGGCAATTGCCCCATCGTCNNATCGTCGACACCTGGTGGCAGACCGAAACCGGCGGTCACATGATGACCCCGATGCCGGGCGCCCATGCGACCAAACCGGGGTCCGCGATGAAACCATTCTTTGGCGTACAGCCGGTGGTTCTGGACCCGCAGTCGGGCGAAGAAACCCACGGCAATGGCGTCGAAGGCGTCCTGTGTATCAAGGACAGCTGGCCTGGCCAGATGCGCACCGTCTATGGCGACCATGAGCGGTTCCAGAAGACCTATTTCAACGACTATCACGGCTATTATTTCGCCGGTGACGGCTGTCGCCGCGACGAAGATGGTGATTACTGGATCACCGGTCGCGTTGATGACGTGATCAACGTGTCCGGCCACCGTATGGGCACCGCCGAAGTCGAAAGCGCCCTGGTTGCGCACCCGAAAGTGGCCGAGGCCGCCGTGGTTGGGTATCCGCACGACATCAAAGGGCAGGGCATCTATTGCTATGTCACGCTGATGAACGACGTGGAGCCGACCGAAGAGCTGCGCAAGGCGCTGCGCACCTGGGTTCGCACCGAAATCGGCCCGATTGCCGCGCCTGATCTGATCCAGTGGTCGCCGGGTCTGCCGAAAACCCGTTCCGGTAAAATCATGCGCCGTATCCTGCGCAAGATCGCCGAAAACGATTTTGGCGCGCTGGGCGACACCTCGACCCTGGCCGAACCGGGTGTGGTGGACGAACTGATCGACAATCGCATGAACCGGAGTGACGACTGATGGACGGCGCAAGTACCGCGAACGCCGCGCCCGTCTTGATCCTGCTTGGCCCCCCCGGGGCCGGCAAAGGCACCCAGGCCCGGATGTTGGAAGACAGGTTTGGCCTGGTTCAGCTGTCGACCGGCGACCTTCTGCGTGCAGCTGTGGCAGCTGGCACGGACGCTGGCAAGGCCGCCAAAGCCGTGATGGAGGCGGGCGGGCTGGTCAGCGACCAGATCGTCATCGACATCCTGCGCGACCGTCTGGCTGACGCTGATTGTGCCAAGGGCGTGATCCTGGATGGCTTTCCACGCACCACGGTTCAGGCCGAGGCGCTGGACACCCTGTTGGCCGAAAGCGGCCAGCGCATCAATGCGGCGATCAGCCTTGAGGTGGACGACGCGGCGATGGTGACGCGCATCGCGGGCCGCTATACCTGTGGTGGTTGCGGCGAAGGCTATCACGACAGCTTCAAGCAGCCCGCCAAGGATGGTATCTGCGACAAATGCGGCGGCACGGACATGAAGCGCCGGGCCGACGACAACGCCGAAACCGTGGGCAGCCGGCTTGAGGCCTATCACGCGCAGACGGCGCCGCTCATTACCTACTATGACGGTAAGGGTAGCCTGCAAAAGATCGATGCCATGGGCGCGATTGGGGACATTGCAGATGGGCTGAACGCAATCGTCGAACAGGCGACCGCGTAACGGGACAGGTGGGGTCACGCGCGGTGGCCCCATTCGAGGAAGCGAAACAACAAGGGGAGGGGGACTTATGTCCGAAACGTCCTCCAACAGCGCGTCTTGATCAGCCTGGTAATCTAGGCCGTGGTCTCATTCGGGTTCGGCATTCTGCTGCGCCCCATGCTTTCGGGCATCCGCGTCGGAGGCACCGATCTGGGCTTCTGGTTCGCTCAGCAGGGGGCGATCCTCGTCTTCTTGGCACTGATCTTCAACTACGGCTGGCGCATGAACAAGCTCGACCGTGAACACGGCGTCGACGACGAATAAGGACCCAGGGACAGGTGGATCAGTTTGCAATCAACCTTCTGTTTGTTGGCGCGAGCTTCGCGCTGCACATCGGTATCGCAATGTGGGCCCGTGCGGGCGCAACCTCGGAATTCTATGCGGCTGGTCGTGGGGTTCACCCCGTCACAAACGGTATGGCAACCGCCGCTGACTGGATGTCGGCCGCGTCCTTCATCTCGATGGCCAGCCTGATCGCCTTTACCGGCTATGACAACAGCACGTTCCTGATGGGCTGGACCGGTGGCTATGTGCTTTTGGCGCTGCTGCTGGCCCCTTACCTGCGTAAGTTCGGCAAGTTCACTGTGTCGGAATTTATCGGTGATCGCTTCTATTCGCCGACCGCGCGCCTTGTGGCGGTTGTCTGCCTGATTGTTGCATCGACCACTTACGTGATCGGCCAGATGACCAGTGTGGGCGTGGCCTTTGGCCGCGTTCTGGACGTCAGCAACACAACCGGCTGATGATCGGTGCCTGTGTTGTGTTCGCTTTCGCCGTGTTTGGCGGCATGAAAGGTGTGACCTTCACCCAGGTTGCGCAGTACGTTGTGCTGATCCTGGCCTACACCATTCCGGCGATCTTCATCTTGCTGCAACTGACGGGCAACCCGATCCCGGCCCTGGGCCTGTTCGGCGTCCATGCTGATCTTCAGGCGATGGCTGCGAAACAGGGTTGGCTAGCACCAGGATGTCACGGTTAAACTTGGTCAGCTGGGTGATCGGCCTGGTTGCCGCCGGTGGTCTTGCCGCCGTGCTATCGACCGCTGCTGGTCTGTTGCTGGCGATTTCCTCGGCTGTGTCGCATGACCTGATCAAAGGTTCGCTGGACCCGAATATCTCGGAGAAAAACGAACTTCTGTCAGCTTGGATCGCCATGGGTGTTGCCATTGCGGTTGCAACTTATCTGGGTCTGAACCCTCTGGGTTTTGCGGTGCGAATAGTTTCCCTGGCCTTTGGTCTGGCGGCTGCGTCGACCTTCCCGGCGCTGATGATGGGTATCTTCTCGACCAAGATCAACAACACGGGCGCGGTGGCTGGTATGCTGTCCGGTCTGCTGGTGACGTTGCTCTATATCTTCCTGCACAAGGGGTGGTTCTTCATCCCCGACACGAACAGCTTCATCGATGCTGATCCGCTGTTGGGCACGATCAAGTCGACTTCGTTCGGTGCGATCGGTGCGATGATCAACTTCGCGGTTGCCTATGCTGTGTCGAGCATGACCAAGCCGACACCGGATCACCCGCGGCCTGTCGGGCAAAGTTCTGGCCGAAGCCCTGCCGGTCACGACCCCGGTGGGCGACATCATGACCGCCAATCCGATCACGCTGGCCCCGTCCGCGATCGGGTCTGACGTGCTGCACGCGATGATGGAACGCAAGATCGGCCATGTGTCAATTGTCGAAAGCGGCAAGCTGGTCGGCATCGTCACGCAAACCGATCTGACCCGGTTCCAGGCGGTCAGTTCCGTCGAACTGGTCAGTGAAATCGCCCATGCGGCCACAGCCGAAGATACGGCCAAGGTCACCGCCCGCATCCGCAGTTGTTGGTGCCATTGGTCGCCAGGGGCCGCCCGCATCAGGTGGTCACGCGCCTGATTGCCGATATCGCCGACCCCGTGATCCGCCGTCTGTTGATGCTGGCCGAAGAAACGCTGGGTCCGGCGCCCGTGCCCTATCTGTGGTTGGCTTGTGGCAGTCAGGGGCGTCAGGAAAAAACCGGCGTGTCTGATCAGGGCAACTGCCTGATCCTGAATGACGCGGTGACGGACGCCGACCACGACGGGTATTTCGCCCAGATGGCCAAGATCGTGTGTGACGGGTTGGATGCCTGCGGCTATGTCTATTGTCCCGGCGATATGATGGCGACCAACCCGATGTGGTGCCAGCCGCTGGTCAAATGGCGTGGCTATGTCAATGGTTGGGTCAACAAACCGGTGCCTGAGGCGCAGATGCTGGCCTCGGTCATGTTTGATCTGCGCCCGATCGGCGGCCACATAGGGTTGTTTGATGATTTGCAGGATCAGACCCTGACAATGGCGTACAAGAATTCGCTCTTTGTCGCGCATATGGTGTCCAATTCGCTGAAACACACCCTGCCTCTGGGCCTGCTGCGCGGGTTCGCGACGATCCGGTCGGGGGAACACAAGAACCCGCTGGATCGGAAACACATCGGTGTGGTGCCGGTGGTGGACAGGGGGCGTGTCTATGCGCTTCAGGCTCCCTTTGAGCAAGGTGAACACCCGCGCTCGGCTGGAGGCAGGGATCCACGCCGGTGTGCTGCCGAAATCCGGCGGTCGACACGCTGTCGATCCGCACCCATGCCGTCGCGCCTGACCTGCGCATGGTGGATACCCTGTTCCTGGGCTGTTGGGCCGCACCAAGCAAGCTGATCGTTCTGACCGTTCTGGCCGATTGCGCAGGCGCACGGCGCGTGCCGCTGTTTGACAGTGTCGATTTCGGGCCGATTTCGGCGCAGATGGCTCCTTCACCGGGGCCGACTGACTGAGCATACCAGAGATGATGCGCCTTTGGTCGCGATCCGCGCCGCTGAGGTGCCGTCATGACCCGGTTCACAGGCCTGTCGCTGCGCCTTCGGGGATTGCTGTTCTTTGCCCTGTTGGCGGTCGGAAGCATTGTTGTCGTCGGGCTGGCGTTGTGGGTCGGATACCTGCGTGTCGCGGCCTCGGGCGCGATGTCCGGCTTTGTCTTTGCCGCCGTGCTGGCGGGGTTTGGTCTGGTGGCTTTGACCTCAGGGATCTGGTTCCTGTTTGACGAAAACGTCGCGCGCCCGATTGAACGCCTGGCGTCGGGGCTGCGCACGCAGGGGCAGGTGGGGTCGACACCCATGCCGCGCGCTATTTGGGCGTTCTGGCCCCGACCGCCGAGGCGGTGTCGGAACAGTTGATGCAATTGACCATGGATCAGGCAGGTGTCGTCACCGCCGAAACCGCGCGCCTGCTGGCTGATTTGAACTGACGTAACGACAGGCTGGGGCTGTATAGAATTTCGTCATGATATGGTGGTAAAGCGGCCATGTCATACGGCGGCTTGCGGTGACGACGGTTCGGGGGCTACACAATGATGGATCCCGGCCGGGGCTCCTCCCGCCAATTCTGTCGTGTAAGAGGTCCCGAATGCTGCGAACCAACAAACTCTATGACGATCTGAAAGTCGGCGACAGCGCGTCGTTGAAGCGGACTTGCACGGCGAATGATCTGTTTGTCTTTGCCCACGCCTCAGGCAACCTGAACCCGATCCACCTGCCCAATGATGAACATGACAATCACGAAGCGGTTGCGCCGTCGATGTGGGTGGGGTCGCTGTTCAGCTCGGTGATCGGGAACACCCTGCCGGGCCCCGGATCGTTTTACCGGGCCCAAACGCTGGAGTTTTTGGGCCGCGCCCGTGTGGGGGATGAACTGACGGTGACGGTTACCGTGACCAAAAAGCTGCCCGACCAGATGATCGCGCTGGAGACACAGACCACCGGCCGCAATGGGCGGCTGTTGTGCGTCGGCACAGCCGAGGTGCAGACCCCGACCACCCGTGTGTCGATCGAGGACACGGACGAAGATATTCCCGACTTGGTGATCACCCGTCACAACCATTTCGACCGCATCCTAGAGGAGGTCGAGGGCCTGGCCCCGATCCCCACCGCCGTGGTTGCGCCGGAAGAACGCGAGGCCCTGGGGGGGGCTATGTTGGCGGCCAGGTACGATATCATCAAACCCATCCTGATTGGGTCGAAAACCTTGATCGAAGCCTGCGCTGCCGAGAATGGCGATGATCTGACGGGTATTGAAATCATTGACGTTCCCGGGCATGTGGCCGCTGCTGCCAAGGCCGTGGAACTGGCCCGCGCCGGGGTCGTTTCGGCGGTGATGAAGGGGCATTTGCATACCTCGGACCTGCTGGGCCAGATCCTGAAGAAAGACGGCGGGCTGCGCACCGCGCGGCGCCTGTCGCATGCGTTCATCATGGATGTGCCGGGGCTGGACCACCTGTTGGTCGTCACGGACGCGGCCGTGAACATCGCGCCAACCTTGATGGAGAAGGTGGACATCACCCAGAACGCCATCGACCTGTGCCTGTCGCTGGGCATGGACCAGCCCAAGGTCGGGGTGTTGTCGGCGATTGAAACCGTGAACCCGGCGATCCAATCAACGCTGGACGCCGCCGCGCTGTCGAAGATGGCCGATCGGGGCCAGATCAAGGGCGGGTTGGTTGACGGCCCGCTGGCGATGGACAACGCAATAGACGTGAACGCGGCCCGCACCAAGGGCATCACGTCGCTGGTCGCCGGGCGCGCCGAGGTCCTGTTGGTGCCGAACCTGGAGGCCGGCAACATGCTGGCCAAGGAGCTGACCTTCGTTGCCCACGCCGAAGCGGGCGGGCTGGTGCTGGGCGCCACGGTGCCGGTCATCGTGACCTCGCGCTCGGACGGTGAAAAGGCGCGATTGGCCTCCTGCGCCATCGCCGCGCTGTACCAGCAATGGTTGCTGCGCAATGCGCCCGGCGGGCATTGATGGCCCACATTCTGACGCTGAACTCGGGCTCGTCCTCGATCAAATTCGCTGTGTATGCAGCGGGTGCGCCCCCGGTTGAACAACTGCGTGGCCAGGTCGAAGGCCTGGGGGAGACGCCCGGTATAACACTCAAAGCGCAGGGGCGCACGGTGCTGGAGCGTGCCCTGTCCCCAGATGAGGGCGCGGATCATGCCGCAGCCCTGACCACCATTCTGAGCGCGCTGGATGAAGCCCGCCCGGACACGCAGATCACCGCCATTGGCCACCGGGTGGTGCATGGCGGCCCGGATCTGTCGGCGCCAATTGTGCTGGATGACGCCCGGATCACGACGCTGGAAAAACTGATCCCACTGGCGCCGCTGCACCAGCCCGCCAATCTGGCCGGCATTCAGGCCGCGCGCGCCGCATTTCCGCGGGCCGTTCAGGTCGCCTGTTTTGACACCGCTTTTCACCGCGCCCACCCTTGGGTCGCCGACACCTATGCCTTGCCGCATGAATATTACGACGAAGGCATTCGCCGCTATGGCTTTCATGGGCTGTCCTATGAATACGTCTCGGGCAAGCTGGCCGAGATCGCGCCGGATCGGGCCCGGGGTCGGGTGATCATCGCGCATCTGGGCAATGGGGCCTCCATGTGCGCCATTCGCGATGGCCATTCCATTGGCTCGTCGATGGGGTTCACCGCGCTCGACGGGCTGCCAATGGGCACCCGCTGTGGTCAGCTGGACCCGGGGGTCGTGCTGTATCTGATGGCGGAAAAGGGCATGTCGGCGGATCAGATCGAAACGCTGTTGTACCGCCAATCCGGGCTGAAAGGCCTGTCGGGTCTGACCCATGACATGCGGGCACTGGAACAGGCCGACACGCCCCGCGCCCGCGGCGCAATCGAATATTTCGTCAGCCGCGTTCGTCGCGAAATCGGCGGACAGGCGGCGTTGTTATCCGGGGTTGATGCGCTGGTGTTCTGTGGCGGGATTGGCGAAAACGCGACCTCGGTACGGGCGTCGGTCTGTCTGGGGTTGGATTTTCTGGGCATCCGGATCAACCCCGCCCGCAACGCAGCTGGTGAACAAGAAATTTCCGCCGCCGACGCGGCCACGAAAGTCTTTGTCATTCGCACGGATGAAGAACAGATGATCGCGCGCCACACCGCAGCCTTGCTCTAGGCGTTCCAGGCCATCGTTTCGACCCCCTCGCGAAAGGCAAAGCGAACCAGGTGCCGATCGATCACATCCTTGGCCCTAGCCTGTGCCGCAGCATCGGCCAGTTGAAACTGCACGGTCAGGCGGTCAGCTTTCGCCAGCATTTCGGCCCGACCCCAGTCGAACTGACAATATCCACTGTCGCCATCGGTCCCGGTGTCGATCTTGTGGCCAAAGTGTCTGCACAGCTGCGCAATTTATTTTGCACCGTTTGTAGTTTGAAATGTTCCGACAAGTGTCATGAGCGCCGCCTTCCTGATTGAAATGGTCAGGTAAGGCGCGGCGGCGGTAATCTCATCCTTGTGACATGCGGGTGCGTCGCACAGGTCATGGCCCCGTGAATGACGGCCTGCCCCCGGTGCGGCAATTTGAAGGGTCTTCATCCGTCGCAAGGTTGATTAGGTTTCCGTAACCGACGGAGGGGAGAACAGAAATGCGCATGATGGCCATCGGGGCGATTGTCCTGGCGTCAATCGGCTGGGCCCAGGCAGAGGACAGTGAAGATATCACAGGCTTGATGGAAGGCAGGTGTTCGCATTGCCACGGCGATGCCGGAGAGGCCTCCAGCATGATTTACCCACGCTTGGCCGCGCAAAACCGGGTCTATTTGGAAAAACAACTGCGCAACTTTCGGGATGGGGCGCGGGTCAGCGATGTCATGAATGATATGGCCGCGGACCTGACCGACAGCCAGATTGCCGCATTGGCCGAGTTCTTCAGCAAGCAGCCTGTCGAAACCCACCGCGTTCGGGCGTCCAAACAGTCCCTGGAAGCGGTCGGGTACTATATCTATCACGAAGGCAACGCGTATGAACAAATTCCGGCCTGTAGCGATTGCCACGGGGAATTTGGCGCCGGTGACGAAGACCTGCCACGCCTTGCCGGTCAGCACCGGAACTATGTTGTGGAACAGCTGACGGCTTTTGACGAACGCACCCGCACCAACGATTCTGCGATCATGCATTCCATCGCCAAGCAGCTGACAGAGCTTGAGGTCAACGCGGTGGCTCTTTACGTGAGCGGATTGGGTGAGGAGGTTCAGGAGGCCGGGAACTAGACGCCACACCCTTCTTTACACACGCACATCGCGTCAGGCGGGCCGATAGAGGCATTCGTAGGTCTGGGACCGCGAGAGCCGTACGGAAAAGGCCTTGTGTCCCACCATGTGTCATACTTTACTTTTTGAAGGCCAAGTCTCTGATCTAGAGGGAAATGGAGGCGAGTATCGGAAACGAACCGGTGTACACGGATTTGCAATCCATTGTATTTCATCACAAAAGCGAATATTTTTGGCAATTAATGTATCAGGATATTTGGCGAACAAGACACGAACCTGATACACTCGTTTTGGTAGGCTCAAAGCCATGAGCGGCATTGCGGTGATCTGGGCCGCCAACGTCAAGGGATTGAAATCCGCCGCCAAGATTTGTGCTGATCCAGCTGGTCGATGTCCACAACAAAGAAACCGGCCAGTGCAACCCAAGCGCCAAGCGCCAAGCGGCTGGCGGATGAAGATACTGAGAAAATTTTTGCCGCCTATCCGCCCGACCGTTTGCGCGGCAAAGCAGCC
>DFBF01000266.1:11136-11407 GCA_002367285.1 Rhodobacteraceae bacterium UBA3087
TATGAGGGTCGGCCCACGCGGTTTTGACGGGTATTTTTGGCCCCATTCGGCCTCAAAGTCCGCCAAGGCCTTCTCGGCCTTGCCGTGATCGGTGGCCTGATAAACGCGCTTCAGCGTTTTGTGCGTCGTGCCATTACGACGGTTGCGTTGTTGGTTCGAGGGACCTGTATCAGGCTCATGGCCCAGTTGGTTGGCCAGTTCCGCACCCAGCATCTCTCCATCAGGCGGCCCCACAGCTTCTTCATCAAGCCATGATCGCCCAGCAAATCGC
>DFBF01000266.1:11503-11748 GCA_002367285.1 Rhodobacteraceae bacterium UBA3087
GCAGACACAGAGGGTCGGACGCTCTCCCTGATCAGCCATCAAGCGCCATGAATTTCCGGATAAAGTCGAGGAATTTTGAACTGGTCAGAGCTGTAATCCACCCCTAGCCCCCCTCTGGAGAGGCATAGCGTTCTTCGGTCACAAGATGGGCGACAAGATCGGGAAAGCAAATGCGATATCGCGCACTTTCAGGGGTAATCTTCATCGGATGGCTTAACAAAGTGTCCGCGGACATGGGGCTTTGC
>DFBF01000266.1:11765-25241 GCA_002367285.1 Rhodobacteraceae bacterium UBA3087
TTGCCTTACCCGCATCCGCTGTCAACCGGCACCACGTCCCAACAGCGCGTCGAACACCAGCGCCATGCAGGCGCAGTATTCTAGATCATCCAGAAACGGTTCGCGCGCGCGCGGGCGTGCCATGGCGGCGGCCATCAAGCTGCCATTGCCCCACAGAGGGTGGATATTGCCGGTTTCCTGGCGGTATTGATCGGCCGCCTCGGCCTCACTCAACAGGCGTGACATCAGCCCGAACCGCGCCTCGGGGGCCACGCGCAACAGCGCGCAGCCCGCCGCAGCCACATCCCCGTGCATCACGGGGCGCATGGTCAGGCCGCCACCGTCATGCGGCGGAACGGGCCTGGGCCGAACCGTTCAGACACCTGCGCCACGTCGACATTGAACGGCGCGCTGATGCCGTCACTGCTTTGGGCGGCAGAGCTATAGGCCCATTGAGCTGCCGACACCGTTTCTTCGCGCACCAACGCCTCGCCATCCAGAACCCGCACGATATAGCTTTCCGAGGCCTCGCCCAAGGGCACCTCGACCCCTTCCCAGCTGTCGCCATCGCTGCGCGTGCGGCGCGTCCACCAGATGTCCAGCCCACCCGCACCGTCGTCCCCATGTTCCAGATGCACCGGCGCATAGGGGCGCAGGCCGATGCCGTCAAAGGCCTCGATCTGGTGCACATAGACCGGGTCATCATAAGTCCGCGCCGCCGGACCAACCCGGTAATGACGCGCAAGGCCACGTTCGCTGGCGTTCATGTCGATCTGTTGCGGCGACCCGTTCATCAGCACGAAATAGCTGCCCGCAGGCCACTGGTCGGGCATGATCACGTCGCTGCCCTGTTGCCCACGCAAACGGCCCGTCAGGTCGTAAACACCCTCTTCAACCAAGGTTGCATCGGTGAACTGGAACACCTCCCAATTCGCAACCGTGCCATCGCCAATTACCGCCACATTGGCACCGTTCAACATCTGGGTCGTCGACACCGAATTCAGCTCTCCGGTCGACAGGCGCACGCGCAGCGCGGGGCCACGGTCAATGACGCTCGGTGTGGCGGAGAACAGGGTGCTTTCCGTAACCCCAACCACCGCGTTTGACGCCAGCAGCGTGTTCAATTCATACCCGCTGTCCTGGGGTGCCTTATAGAGCGCAACCGAGCCCGGCCAGGGCGTCGCCGTCACCGCCAGATGGGGCGCGTGTTCGACCTCTTCCCCGGTGATCATCGGCAGATCCATGAACAGGGGCAGAACCGGCACGGCGGCGACAAAGGGTTTAGGGCGCACCGTGACTTCGACCGCGTCCGAGGGATCGTATAGGTTGGGTTCGATCCGAACCGCCTGCACCATCTGAACGCCCGCCTGTTCCACATGGTCCAGACGATACAGTTCCGTGCCCGCATCGGTTTCGATCTCGACCACATCGCCCGCCATATTGGCAATGGCCGAAGGCGGCAGTGCGAACCGGGCCTGGTCACGGGCCACGCGGGCCTCGGACAACCAGCGCTCGGCGATCGCACGCCCTTCGCTTTGCAGCAAAACCAGCGGGAATTCCGATTGCGACACGGCGCGGCTGACGTCATCGGGGAAGATCGCCTCGCTGGCGCGCACTTCATAGTCGCCTTCCGCCTCGACATAGTTCAGACGCACGCGTCCGGCCATGTCGGCGACAGGTGCACGGGTCAACTGCAAGGTGCCGTCCTGTTCATCGGTCAGGGCCAGGAAATCAGGGTCAATCAGACGGTTCGTGCGCCCATCGCGCGTGGTAAAGACCAGCCTACCCTCGCGCTCGGCGGCCTCAAACCCATAGGCCAGCATGAGCGGCTGCAACGCAGATCGCGCGCCACTGATATTGCCCACGGAATAGCCACGCACAAGGCCATACAAGCCGCTGACATCATAGTCAAAAACACCAGATCGCTCGCAAATCTCGGCCACAACCGAGGCCAATGAGCGCGCCGACGCCCGCCCGTTCAGCCAATGCCCCCGCGCATAGTTCGGCCCGTCGCTCCACAGGTCGATATTTCCCGGGAAATACGGGAACGGGCGCGCGTCCCAGGCCCAGACATGGGCGCGCGACATGTCGATCATCTGAATGCCAGTTTCCGTGTCGGTCACGTTGTTGGACGGGTCGTTCCAATAGTCATACATCGCCCGCAGATATTGCATCTGCATGAAATCATCGCGCCGCCCATTCGAATGCTTGGGCAGGCTGCTTTCCGAACTTTTCGGGTCCAGAAACTTGTTGGGCTGGTTGGTGCCTTTGTCGATCGCCGCACAGCCCAGTTCGGTGAACCAGATCGGCTTTGTCCCCGGCAACCACAGCGTCGGGTCGTCATTGCGCACCCCGGCCACGCGTTCGTGGTGCGTGCGGGTCCACCAGTTGGTGATGTCCTTATAACGCCAGACCCAGGGCTCATCATGGGCGCCATCACTGATCGGCGTGCGCAGCTGGATCGCCTCGGCTTCGGGGGCGTGATAATACCAGTCGTAGCCTTCGCCACCCTCGATATTCGCCTTCAGATAATCCAGATTGTAGATCGAGCCATAGGCCTCATCTGCCTCGCCGTCTTTGCCACGCCAATCCGACAGCGGCATGTAATTGTCGATGCCGATGAAATCGATATTGGCGTCGGCCCACAGCGGGTCGAGGTGATAGAGTAAATCACCCGAACCATCCTGCGGCTGATACCCGAAATATTCGGACCAGTCGGCAGCATAGCCAACCTTGGTCTCCGGCCCCAGGATCGTGCGCACGTCGGCGGCAAGCGCAATCAGCTGCGCCACGGCCGGGAATGTGCCCCCCGCGCCCCGGATCTGGGTCAAGGACCGCATTTCCGAGCCAATCAGGAACGCATCCACCCCGCCCGCGCTGGCGCACAGATGGGCATAGTGCAGGATGAACCGACGGTACGACCATTCGGTCGGACCGGTGTAGCTGACGCCAGCCGCGGTCACGGCAAAGTCGCCAACAGCCGCCTGACCAAAGAAGTCATTTACTTCTGTTTCGGCCCCAGCCGTCAGGTCGGGCGACCCGTCAACTCCCGGTGCCGCAGACAGCGTGATGCGCCCGCGCCAGGGCAGAACCGGCTGGTCAGCCCCCAGTGTCCAGGGGTCTTCCAAACCATTCCCCGCAGTCTGGTCCATCAGGATGAACGGATAAAACGTCACCGCCTTACCCGCATCATTCAGAGCCACCAGCGCCTCTTTCACCGATTGGTCCGTCGGAGTGCCGCCATAGATCGGGCGGTCCTCGGCATCAACCGGCACCAATTCGGCGCCACTGCGCGTCACGCCGGACACGGTCCAGGGCATTTCGGTTCCATCTTTCGCGGCCTGTTCGACCTTCGGCTGCAACGCACACTCTCCACAGCGCAGATCGTCGCCAAACCAGGACACGATCAGCGACGTCGCGCCGCAATTGGGCAGCTCTGCGTCCAGCACGTCCAGGGATGTGGCGAAATCGGTCTTGCCCGAGGGGCTGTTCACATTGGTGCTTGAGGTCACGCCGGGTTGCGCGGTCACGTTCACCTGCGTCGTTGCCAACGCGTATTCGCCGCTGCCCGGAATGATTGCCACGGCCTGGGTGCCACGTGCGATTTCACCCTGCATATCAGGCAGTTCCGGGCGGATCACCTCAAAATTCAGCTGCGGCACACGATTGCCGAACTGGGTTACATCCAGGTCTTCAAACACCACATAGGCAATGCCGCGATAGGCCGGGGCTTCGCCCGTGCCCTGCACCGCTTCGATCTTGGGGTCAGGCATCTGGGTGTCATCACCCAGATAGACCCGCATGTTCAGGTCTTCGGTCGATACCTCGGCACCATCGGCCCAGACGCGCCCAATGCGGGTAATCTCACCCTCGCACAGAGCAATCGCCAGGCTGACGGTATAGCTGAATTCGGTTGTCTTGGGTTTCTGCGGCGCGCCTTTGCCACCATGGATGACCTTGTTCTCCTGAAACTTAGTCGCCCAAATCACCTGACCGGCCACGCGCGTGCGACCGTACAGCTGTGGCACCGGCACACCTTCACTGGCACCCGTCAGGCGGAACCGATCCACCTTGCCGGTTTCGATCGGATCCGATCCCGCGCCCATGATGCTCTGGTCGATGACCCGACCAACGGTTGCGCCAATAGCGCGGCCAATCACGACCGAGCTCAGCCCCAGAACACCGCCACCAATGGACGCGCCAGCGGCGGCCCCAACTGCGGACAGAACAATAGTCGCCATCAGACAATCCCCTTCGGAAATGCAAAACACGCCACGATGCGGCGGGCCCAGGGGGTCGACAGCGGGCTTTCCACCACGCTGTGCCCCGAATAGGCATGAATGAATGTCGGGGTGGCGTCGGTCAGCCCGACGATCCCCAGATGTTTGGCCACCGAGCGGTCGCGCATGCGAAACAGGATCACATCGCCAGTTGCCCGTTCGGCCACCGGTTTTTCGTCCAGATATTTCGCGGCGGCCAGCCATAAGGTTTCCTCACGCGATGGTTCGGACCAGTCGCGCGTATAGGCGGGGATGACTTCGGGCTCACCGCCCAGAACCTCGCGCCAGACACCGCGCACCAGTCCCAGACAGTCACAGCCCGCCCCACGCGTTGCCGCCTGGTGGCGGTACGGTGTCCCGATCCAGTCGCGCGCGGCCTTGGCAATCTGATCCCCTGCCCCAGTCATTGATCAAAGAGCCCATTTGAGCGGTCGGTGACATCACGTGCAATCAGGACAGAGCCGTCGTTCGCATCAGCGCTGATCGGCGAACTCAACAACCAATCGTCGCCTGGAATGTCCGGAAATCCCTGAAAATTCAGGATGTTGTTGAACTTCAAACGGCAGGTATCAACGCGCTTGTCGCACCCGGCTTCGATCCGCAACATGTCACCCGGCACGATTGGCGCACGCAGCGCCTCCCACAGCTCGATTGTACGTCCGTCCGTGGTCAGGCGATCATTTTTGACCAGCCCGACCAGCCCAGCCGCCGCGCCGGTTTCGACCAGCAGACGCCCGCGTTCAAACCAGCGGTCCTCAAACCCAGTGAAATCGGCGAACCGGAAAATGGTCCCCTGGTCCACCTCTTCCACAGCGCGTTCGGCCAGGTATCCCGGCACCGAGAAGTCGAATTTGCACCCGGCATCGCCCAGCACTGCGCCGCAGGGGGCCTGGAAGGCCCGGCCCTGTGACTGGTTCAAGGCCTCGGTCAGGCCCTGAAGCTCGGCGGTAAAGGCGCCGGCGCTTCGGGTTACCTCGCCCAGATTGCCGCGAAACTGCATCAACCGTTGGTCGATTTCGTCCCAGTTGACCAGCCAGGCCTCGACCTCGGCGCCATCAAACCGCCCGGCGCGAATGTCATCTTCGCGCACCGCCACATCGGACAGCGCGCCCAAGGCTTCGGTGTTGTCTATCGACAGGCCGGTGGTCTGTTGCAACGCACGCGCCGTCAGGCCGGTGTCGGCCTTGAAAGTGACCCCGCCAAAGCTCAGATCCACATCGTGATCGGTAAAGCCATAGACGGCCCCATCCCGGCGGGTCAGCAGCCAGCAGCGCGCGACCGTGGTCAGACCCGCGGCAAAATGCGCCTCGAATTCCTGTGAAATCCCCATCAGACACGGACCTCCATTACCGGCACGTTCGGCACGTCACCGGCCTGGAACGAGGCAACCGAGGTCTGGATCCGATCCGTGTCAAAGCGCACGGGCACGTCGAATTCGAACCCGGCGGTGACCTCGGCGTTGATGTCAGGCGCGGTTTCAAATGTGATCAGGCCTGTGGCGTCATCCACCTCGAAATGGATCGATTCCTGCAACTGGTCGCCTTGAATGCCGATCTTGACCGAGCCGACCACGGGCTTTTGGATCGGGCGCACATATTCATGCCCGCCGGATTTGTACCGTTTGGTCAGCTGAAATTGCGTGCGTTCGCCGTCCCCCCAATCGATCAGTTGATCGACATAGTTCGGCTCCACCGATGGCGTGCCGGATTTGAAATCCGACCAGTCTTTCCAGCGAAAGCCGAAAAGCTGGCCGCGCCGCGCCTCAAAAAAGGCGATCAATGTTTCAACGTCATCCAGGCTGCGCATGCCGACACCGGCGTCATAGCGACGGCGCGAATGGGCCCAGGGCGTGTTGCGTTCTTCGAACCCGTTGGCCAGCGTCACCACTTCGGTGCGCCGTTCGGGGCCACCAACCGAGCCGAAGCTGAGGTTGGCGGGAAAACGGACTTCGTGGAAATTCATGGGGTTACCCTCCTTACCGGTGCCGTTGGCCGCGCGACAGCGCACGTGCCATCTGTGCTGCAACCTGGCTTTGCGAGCGCTTGAAACCCTCGACGTCCGGTGTGCTGATGTTCATGGTGATATTGACCGGCGCGGAATTTCCCGAGGCCTGCACCCCCAGTTTCCCGTTGGCGCCCCGCGTCAAAGGCATGATCGCCTCGGGTCCAGCTTCGCCCATCAGCCCCATGCCGCCCCGCATCGGGAAGCTGACCGGACCACTGACGATGCCGCCCGTGGCAAAGGGCGTGACACGCCCCTGACTAAAGGCAGCCCCGTTTTCAAAGGGCAACATGACACTACCAACCGCCCCCGCGATCAACCCGCCGATATGCGAGGTAACCGGGCGCATGGCCGCGTTATAGGCGGCGTCGATCATGCTTGTCGCAAGGGTGCGCAACGCATCCGACAGCTTCATGCCGTCAAAGATCAGCCCGTCAAACGCCTTGCGCAGACCGCCACTGATCCCGGTCGACAGCGTTTTCACATCTGCCCCCAGGTCGCCAACCGTGGCCTGCATATTGCGCAACTCGCTGTCAAAGGCAGCCGCCATCGCCTGCGCCCCACCCAACGAGCTTTCCAGCGCGTCGACCTGGTCATCGAACCCGTCGATCCCGTCGAATTCCGCCATGTTACTCTCCTTCGTTCAAACCCCGAGCGTCATTGTCCGGGAAGGCCATTGCCATTTCTTCCAGCCGGGCACGGCCCAGGGGCGCATCGCCCCCATCGCGGCCCAGCATGACCATCAGCTCGACCGGTGTGAGCGCCCAGAACTGGTCGGGGCGCAAACCCAGTCCGCGAAAGCCCAACCGCATCAGGGCGGGCCAGTCGAACCGGGGTGGCGTGCTCATGGCGTCGCATCCCCCGGCAGGGCAAAGGCGCGGGCCAAAAGCTGACCCGCCACCTGTGCGGCTGCGACCGGCCCGCCCGCGATTTCAGCCGACAACAGGTCGCGCGACTGGCCTTGCCAGCCCCCGCCCCGAAGCCCCGCCACGATCAGCGCAAGCACGTCACGTGTGGAAAACGCGCCACCTTCGAAGCGTTCGACCAGCTCGACAATCGTGCCGGTGCCCAGGCTCTCCTCCAGCTCCGCCAATGCGCCCAGCGTCAGCTTCAGCACATGGCGGTCCCCATCGATGGTCAAAGCCACCTCTCCCGTCCAAGGATTTGCCATGATCAGAGCGCCGTGAAGGTCAGCTCGCCAGCCGAAGCCATGGCAAGATCATAGGTCGCCTCGCCATTGTGGCTGCCGGCATATTCGATCGAGGTGATCATGAACGCGCCTTCGATGATGCCGAAATCGGGCACGATCACCTGGAAACTGGGCACTTCGCTGTCAAAGAATATCTGACGCGCACGTTCGTCGGTGTTTTCATCCTTGAACACACCCGAACCAGAGATCGACGCGGATTTCACACCCGCACCGCCCAGCAGCTCGCGCCAGCCACCCTGGCTTTCCAGGCTGGTCACATCGACGCTTTCGGCGTTGAAGCTGATACGCGTGGCCCGCAGGCCCGCAATGGTCTCGAACTGACCAGCGTTGGTCATGTCGAGCTTGATCAAGAGGTCTTTACCGTTCTGGGCAACCATGGCCATAACTCCAGTATTTTCAATTAGTTATCTTGAACACGCGCATGGAAAACCAGGTCAATACGACGCACATCAGCGTCCTGAACCCGGCGCGCCCGCGCACGTTGGAAATTCAAATAGACCAGCGTTCCGCGCGCCAGGATCAGGGTTGCGTCAACCAACGCATCACTGACGGCGGCGGCCACTTCTTTGGCCTGTTGGAAACCGGCAGCGTCTGTCACGACGCTGACGATTATTTCATGCAGCGCGCCGTGGCCGGTCTTGTCGGATTTCTCCGTCACGTCCTCGGGGCCAAGGCTGACATAGGTGCCGCTGACGATGCCCGGCGGGGCCGAGTCATAGATCGCGCCTGACACCAGACCATCCAGCGTGGTATCCGCCGCCAGCCGTTGAAACACCGCCTGTTGCAAGGCGGCAGAAACGCCATAACTCATGCCGAAACCTCCTCTTGCGCGAAACACATCAGGTATTGCGCGGTGCTGTCGCTTTCGGTCACCGCAAGGATGCGGAAGAACCGGTTTCCGGCGCGAAAACGTTGCTCCGGCTTGGGTCGTGACGGGGCGCCATGGGCGGCGGCCCGCACGGTAATGCGAAACGGGATTGACGACACGGTCATGAATTCCGCCGCCTTTTCACGCCCCGTCCCCGGTGCGATTTCGGCCCAGTGTTCGCCCAGGGCGACCCAGGTTTCGATGAAACCACCGGCCCCGTCTGGGGTCTTTTGGGCCTCTTCCAGCACCAGCTTTCGGTTCAGGTTGGGCAGGGTCAAAATGCACCTCCCCCACCGAACAGACGCACGGTGCGATAGCGTTGGATCAGCGCGTCAACGCCGTGGGGCATCGCGCCTTCGGTCGTCGACGTGTCGTGACGGTGTTCGTAAAAGTGGCCCGCCAACAGCATGACCGCGTGGTTCAGGTCAGCGGGAATATCGGACCAGGCGGCCCCAAACCCCGCATCGAAACCGATGACAACCGTGCCGCCCACCGGAATGGCAGGCAGGCAGATCGCCGTCGACACCAGCTTGGGCCGCTGCATGTCCTGCTCCAGCAGGTAACGCGACGGATCGACCAATTCGTCCACCCCAAGGCGGTCGGTGATCGTCAGGCTGGTGATGGCGCTGACCGGGGCGACAGGCAAAGCCTGGCTGGCCAGATCGCGCCAGGCGGTCAGGGTCCAGGTAAATGCGCGGGACACAAGGATCTTGCCGGTGCGGGCCTCGATCGCGGCCATGGCGGCGCGCAGATAGGCTTCCAGGACACCGTCCTGCACCCCGTCATCGGCAAACCCGGTGCCCAGCCGCAGGTGGTCTTTGAATTCCGCGACCGGCAACGCCGCGCCCGGCACTGTGGTCTGCTCGACTAACATCATGGATCATCTCCGAAATTTCGGGCCCCTCGCGTCGGGAACGGTTGGTTGGGTGCGCGCCTCCGTATTGCTCGGACGGAGGGGGAGCAGCTAGACAACACGGCATGTGTCGGCGCGCACCCAGGTCGTCCGCGCCACCACCGAAATGGGGCACGAACCTGGTTTCGCGGGCTTAGGAGGCCGCGAATTTCAAAAGCTTGATCGCCGCAAAGTCGCTGACGTCGCCACCAACGCGTTTGGTGGCATAGAACAGCACATGCGGTTTGGCCGAGAACGGGTCACGCAGAATGCGTGTGTCGGGACGTTCGGCAACGGTATAACCGGCCGCAAAGTCACCAAAGGCAATCGACAGGCTGTCAGCAGCAATGTCAGGCATGTCTTCGGCGATCAGAACCGGATAGCCCATCAGGCGCGCAGGTTCACCAGCGGCCAGACCGTCAGACCACAAGAAACGACCATCCAGGTCCTTCATCTTGCGCACAGCACCGGCGGTTTTCGAGTTCATCACGAAAGCCGCATTGGCGCGATATTCCGCATCCAGCGAATAGGTCAGGTCGATGATCGCATCGGCCGGGTTGATGGCGTCAAAATCGCCAACATTGCCGGTTGCAACATAGCCCAGATCGCCCCAGGCCCAGCTGTCGTTGGCAACTGCGGTGTGGGTCAAAATACCGGTCGGTTTGTCGATGCCGTCACCGTTGATAAAGGCAGCAGCTTCGGCACGGGCGAACTTGTCGGCAATGCGGCCAGCCAGCCAGTTTTCGATGTCAAACGCGCTGTCATCCAGCAGACGCTGCGAGGCTTTCGGCAACGCCGAAAGTTCGTGCAGCGGGATGGTGATGCGTTCGATGGTCGGCGTGCCGGTTTCAGCGGTCGCACCGGTTTCCGAGGCCCAGCCAGTGCCAACATCGGAATGGTCGATCAGCACGTCAAAAGACGTTGCTTCCACGTTCACCACATTGGCGATGGCGCGGATCGACGCGGTCGATTGCAGCACCGACTGGATCGTATCAGCGGTCTGGGGATCAACCAGGTAGCCACCGTCGGCGGCAACGGCTGTCGACATGGCTTTGCCTTCCAGCTCAAGGCCACGCAGGGCGTCATCGTCGCCAGACCGCAGATAGGCTTCGAACGCCTTCTGATGGGGGGCGAAGGTCTCGGCACCAGTGGCAAGCGCGGGGCGCGCGGGGGAGGTAAGGGATTTCCGGTCCAGCATGGTCAGTCGCTCTTCTTGTTGTTGAAGTTTGGTGGAAAATTCGGTGTGGAATTCATTGATATCGCTCATGAAACCGGCCAGCGCGGTCTTCACCTCCGCGGCAGGAGTCGAACCAGTGGTCAGGCCAGCGGCGGGGGCCGACTGGCCCTGAGCTTTCGTCTCTTTCTTGCTCATCATTGGGTCCTTTTCAGGGATTCAGGTCGCTGGCTCAGATATCGCGGGCCAGCATTCGGCGCGCATCCTGAATGGACGCGGCCAGTTCACGCAGGCCGGCTGCTTCCAGGCTTTCACCCTTGGCCCCCACCCGCGCACTGGGCAGCATCGGGAAGGTGACCAAAGACACCTCCCAAAGCTCCAGCTCGCTCAAGAGCCGCTGGCCCTTGTCGTTCTTTGTGGCTTTCACCGTGCGGTAGCCGATCGACAGCCCGTCAATGGCACCCGCCCCGATCAACGCGGCGGCCTCGCGGCCCCGGGCAACGTCGGTCAGAATGCGGCCCTTGACGTACAGACCACGCGCGTCCTCGCGCACCTCATCCCAGATCCCGATGGGCTGGCTGGGGTCGTGCTGCCACAGCATCTTCACGTTGCGGCCCTTGGCGGCCAGATCAGTCAGGCTTTTGGCATAGGCGCCCTTGGTCACAACGTCGTTGCCGTTATCGACCTGGCCAAAATAGCTGGCATAGCCTTCGATCTGCACGCCTTCTTCGACCTCGGTGGTCGCGCCCAGACGCACGAACTTGTGCTCAAGCCCCATATCGGTGTGCCCCGAAAAATTGTAATGCTCGCTCATGTGTTATTGTCCTTATTTGGCGTCATCAGACAGTTTCGGCAGGCCCAGCAGAGCACGCTTTTCGGCCTCGGACAGAAAGTCCGCCTGGGCCACGCGTAGCCACTGTTGATCCCGTTCGACGGCCAGCGCGGGAACCTGATCCAGGTCGGGTTTCAGCGTCACAGGCTCACCCGTGAATTCGCTCAGCCAATGGCCCACGCTGGCCGCCACCTTGCTCACCAAGGGCAAAACCGTCAGGCGATAGAACGCGCGGTTTGCCTCTTGGTAATTGGCGTAAGTTGCGTCGCCGGTCAGGCCGATCAGCATTGGCGGAACACCAAAAGCCGTGGCAATTTCGCGCGCGGCGGCGTCTTTCGTCTTTTGAAATTCCATGTCCGAGGGGCTGAACCCCATCGGTTTCCAGTCCAGACCGCCCTCCAGCAACATCGGACGACCCGCATTGCGCGCGCCCATGTGGTGGCTTTCCATTTCGCCCAGCAGGCGGTCATATTGATCCGCGCTCAGCTGCGACTGACCATCGGCACCCTTGTAAACAATGGCCCCCGACGGACGTGCGGCATTATCCAACAGCGCCTTGGACCACCCGCTGGCCGAATTATGCACATCCAGCGCACTGGCAGCAGCTTGCATCGGTGACAGGCCATAATGGTCGTCTTGCGGATGAAAGGTCTTGATGTGGCAGATCGGGCTGACGCCTTCGCCGATTGCAAACCGGTGTTTGCGCGCCCCGACCGTATAGTCATAGGCGACCGGCCAACCATCGGCCCCCGGCACCAGGCTCATCCGGTCGCTGCGCAGCACGTGCAGCTCGCCGGGCACAGTCATTTCGCCGCCCACGGCCTCCAGATACCCGTTGCCCGACAACAGCAACTGACCATACAGCGCCTCGAACAGCTCGGCGCGGCCCTGGGCCAAGTTCGGACGCTTTAGCAGGTCCAGAACCGGGTGCGTTTCATAGCGCCGCTCGGCATCCTGAAGCACCAGCGGCAGCGCGGCAGCGGCTTCGGCGATCAACTTGACGGCGCGAAACCCCACCGGGTTGCCCGTGAACCCGGTCTTGGTCAGGCTCACCGCATCGCGCGGGCTCCAGGCCACACGGCCCGAGCCACGATAGGCAATCACCGGACCCGTTGCCGAGGCTTTGGTTTCGGGCACATCAGCCCCCGTGCGCTTCAGAAAATCAAAAACCATTCCGGTCAGCTCCTCAGTGTTCGGCCATGTCCACCCCGCTTGACGCAAGGCAAACCTTCCCCGTTCCCGCGCGCTGGTGGCGCCGGCCCGGTGTGTAATCTTGTGTCTCATCCCCCCCCTCGGCCCTTCAATGGGCCCCGCAGCAGGTCCGGTCTGTCAGCCCCCGTCAATTCGTCGGGGACGTCTCATTTCCGATGTTGGCAATCTCTCATACAGGGTTAAAAAAGTGTTTAACTGAGCGTACGCACCCTGGGACGACGCCAATGCGCGGCCGGTTCCACCATCAATTCGTGCAGCGCCCAGACCAAGGCATCAACGCGATCAGGGCTGCCTTTGCCCTCGTATCCCCGCGCGGTCATGCGACACATCTGGTCTTCTAGGTCGTCAAACGCCCCGACATGCTCCACCCGCCCCTGTTCATACAGCGCGGCAATCGGTTCGGCCCGTGTGACCTTGCCCTTTGAGGCACGCACCGATTTGTAGGGCACCAGCGGGTCGATTTGTCGGATGACCGTTTCCACCATGTCGCCGCCCTGGTTCACCTCGGCCACGATCCGGTCTGCCCCATACCGCGCCGCCGCATCCAACGCCGCCTGCGCCCACTCGCTGGGGCTCGAGGCCCGCACGGTCGCGTCCTCCAACACATAGGCGCGCCAGTCTTTCGGATCACCCTCGGTCACAGCGCCAGCAACCACGATGCCGCATTCATCAGACCCCGCATGACCGGTCACTGTCGGGTCAACCGCCACGACCACGCGCATGCCCTCAGGTGCATCATCAACGCGCGCGGCCTCCAGCGCGGCCATGGTCCACAACGCACCCTCGGCGTCCTGCAACAGCACACCGTCCAGTTCCTGGCGTCCCAGACGTGTGCCCGCGTATCGCGTGCGTACCTCCTCCAGGAACGATTTCGCCAACCAGGCCCGGTTCGCTTCGGTCGGCGCATGGGTGGTGACGGACGACGGATTGGCCAGAATGCTTTTCAACACCGCCACATTGCGCGGCGTGGTGGTCACGCATTGGCGCGGGTGATCGCCCAGGCGCAGACCAAATTGCAGCATGTCCCA
>DFBF01000221.1:0-1206 GCA_002367285.1 Rhodobacteraceae bacterium UBA3087
TTATGACATCGTGCGCAAAATGCGGGCTTCGAACCTGGTGCTGGGGCCGATGCTGGCACGTTTGGGCCATGCGATCGTGTCGCTGCCCGGTGGTTGTGCGATTGGCGCCCGCCCGATGGATTTACACATCCACGGGCTGGAAGCGCTGGGCGCTGAGATTGAATTGAAAGATGGATACCTGCACGCCAAGGCACCGCGCGGGTTGAAAGGCGCGGTGATCGAGCTGTCTTTTGCCTCGGTTGGGGCCACGGAAAACATCATGATGGCCGCGACGCTGGCGAAAGGCACCACGGTGATCAAGAACGCCGCGCGCGAACCGGAAATCGTCGACCTGGCCGATTGCCTGCGCAAGATGGGCGCGCAGATTGATGGCGACGGCACGTCCGACATCACCATTCAGGGCGTTGATCGTCTGCATGGCGCAACCCACCCCGTTGTCACCGATCGGATCGAACTGGGCACCTATATGTTGGCCCCGGCGATTGCCGGTGGCGAAGTGGAATGCATCGGCGGGCGCATGGATCTGGTTGCGGCGTTCTGTGAAAAACTGGATGCTGCCGGCATTCATGTCGAAGAAACCGCGCGCGGTTTGAAAGTCGCGCGCCGCAATGGCCGCGTGTCGGCTGTGGACGTGACGACCGAACCGTTCCCCGGTTTCCCGACCGACCTTCAGGCGCAGATGATGGCGATGCTGTGTACCGCCGAGGGCACCAGCGTGTTGGAAGAGAAGATCTTTGAAAACCGCTTTATGCATGCCCCAGAACTGATCCGTATGGGGGCCAGTATCGAAGTGCACGGTGGCCATGCCACGGTGACGGGGGTCGACAAGCTGAAGGGGGCGCCGGTTATGGCAACCGATCTGCGTGCTTCGGTGTCCTTGATCCTGGCGGGCATGGCGGCCGAAGGCGAAACCGTCGTGTCGCGCGTCTATCACTTGGATCGTGGCTATGAGAAGGTTGTGCGCAAACTGTCGTCAATCGGCGCAAAAATCGAACGGGTCAAGACATGAGCGATGCACGGTTCGAAGATGGCGGCGACAAGCCTCTGCGCCTGATGGCTTTGGACGGCGAGGACTTGCAAGTCGTCGCCACGCTGACCCAGGACGCGGTGTTTCCGATCACCGAAATGACCTGGCAACCGTCGCAGCGCCGGTTCGCCTTGCTGCTGAACCGGTTCCGCTGGGAGGACCGTGACGCGGCTGAACGG
>DFBF01000221.1:1292-2963 GCA_002367285.1 Rhodobacteraceae bacterium UBA3087
GACGGCATGGGGCGGGTTGAACTGACCCTGGCAGGGGACGGCGCGATTGCGCTGGAGGTCGAAGCCCTGGACGTGACTTTGCGCGATGTGACACGCCCCTATATTGCGCCGTCCAAACACGCGCCCACTCACCCAGAAGGCTGAAGGATCATGACTTGGGCAGGATAAATCCTTACCATCATTTTCGGGATCGGGGCCTTTGTTGTCGTCAAGCTGGCCTTTGCCACTTGGCAGGGTGAGCCCGAAAAGCCGCAGGTCACGCCAGTCGAGCTTGAAAGCGTTTTTCTGACCGGCGATTCAAGTGAAATGTTCCTTGTGGTCAAGGAGGCTTTTCCTCAAGAATACGCTCAGTTTCTGAACGAGCTTGCGCAGGCAGCCAACCAGCCTGGGGCGGACCGTGGGATTGGGTTCGAGCTGGGGCAGAGGTTTACCTCGACCCTGCTGCGAGACAATGCCCACCATATCAAAGCGGCACCGAGCGAGGCATTCTGGCGGATCAATCGGGCCCAGATCGCCGTTTTGAACAGCCTTCAGGACACGCCCTATCTGTGTGGTCGGTTTTTGGTGGCCGGCGGCGGCGGGCTGACACAGGAAGAAACCGGCGCCTTGGATTTGGCGCTGGTGGGGCAGCTAGGGACAGATATGATGCGGGCCGCTGCTGCCGGTCGCTTGGATCCTGTGCCTGACTTGCCAGCAACAGACACGCAGATGGCCGAGGCGTTTGCGCTGTGGTCGCAATCGGAAAGCGCTTCGGCAGAGGAACTGGCCGCCATTGAGAAAAACGAATGGCAGACCCCGGCATTTTGCAGCGGATTTCGCGACTATTTCACCTACCTGGATTCACATCGCACCGATTTGAGCGAAAGCGTGGCGCGGCGGATTTATTTGAATGTTGAGGCGCAGTGACGCTGAAAACTGGACCTGTCTAGAGGTCCAAAAAGGCCCCGTATCTTGCCCCTTTGGCCAACCCGCTTGAGGCCTGCGCCCATGGGCGGTATGTCAGTTGACTAAGGAGATACCCATGCCGCTGACGCTGACCACCACACAGCCCGATTTCGAGGCCCGTTTCACCGACCTTCTTGCCATGAAGCGCGAGGACAGCCCGGATGTGGATGCCGTGGTCGCGGGCATTATTGCCGATGTGCGCACGCGCGGCGACGCGGCAGTGATCGAACTGACGTCGAAATTCGACCGCATGGATCTGACGCCTGACACAATGCGGTTTTCTCCGGCTGAGATCGAGGCGGAATGCGCCAAGGTGTCCGACAGTGATCGCGCCGCGCTGGAATTGGCGGCGGACCGCATCCGGGCCTATCACAGCCGTCAGATGCCCAGCGATGAACGGTGGACTGATGATGCGGGGGCCGAACTGGGCTGGCGGTGGTCGGCCGTGTCTGCGGCGGGGCTGTATGTGCCCGGCGGGCTGGCGTCTTATCCGTCGTCGGTGTTGATGAATGCCATCCCGGCCAAGGTTGCCGGGGTTGAACGGCTGGCAATCGTCGTGCCAACGCCCGATGGCATCGCCAACCCGCTGGTCCTGCTGGCCGCGCGGATTGCCGGGGTGGACGAAATTTATCGCATTGGTGGGGCGCAGGCGGTCGCGGCGCTGGCCTATGGCACTCAAACCATCCCTCCGGTCGACAAGATCACTGGGCCGGGCAACGCCTTTGT
>DFBF01000221.1:2972-8655 GCA_002367285.1 Rhodobacteraceae bacterium UBA3087
GTCGGCATCGACATGATTGCTGGGCCGTCCGAAATTCTGGTCATTGCCGACAAAGACAATGACCCCGACTGGCTGGCGCTGGACCTGTTGTCCCAGGCCGAACATGACGAAAGCGCGCAGTCGATCCTGATCACCGATGATGCGGGGTTTGGCGCCCGTGTGGCGGCAGCCGTCGATAAGCGGTTGGAGACGCTGGAACGGCGCGCCATTGCCGGGCCGTCATGGCGCGATTTTGGTGCCGTAATCACGGTTTCCGACATGGATGAGGCCGCCGCGCTGTCCAACCGCATCGCGCCTGAACACCTTGAACTCTGCGTCGCCGACCCCGAGGCGCTGTCGGACAAATGCATCCACGCAGGCGCGATTTTCCTGGGACAGTTCACGCCCGAGGCCATTGGCGATTATGTCGGCGGGCCGAACCACGTGCTGCCCACGGCGCGATCTGCACGGTTCAGCTCGGGCCTGTCGGTGATGGATTTCCTGAAACGCACCACCCTGGCGCGCATGACGCCCGCAGCGCTGGCCGCCATCGGCCCCGCCGCCGAAACCCTCGCCATTTCCGAAAGCCTCGAGGCGCATGGGCTCTCTGTCCGCGCCCGGCTGAATGCTTTGAACGGACAAGACCAATGACCAACCGGATCAGCCATATCGACATCGACCAGACCGGCCTGGCCGCCCCCACGCCTGCGATTGAACAGGAACGCCAGGTGGCGGTGTTCGACCTGCTGGAAGACAATACATTCACCATTGCCTCGCGCGGGGATGTGACGCCGCCCGAGGGGCCGTATCACCTGGGCCTGTCGATCCGCGAGAAACGCCTGGTGTTTGATATCAAGACCGAAGGTGGCGACGGGGCCGGAGAATTCCACATGTCGCTGGGCCCGTTCCGTCAGGTGGTGAAAGACTATTTCGCCATTTGCGAAAGCTATTTTGATGCGGTGAAGAAATTGCCGCCCAGCCAGATCGAAGCCATCGACATGGCCCGGCGCGGCATCCACAACGAAGGCGCCAAGGTGTTGCAGGAACGGCTTGGGGGTAAGGCCGACATCGACATCGACACGGCGCGCCGCCTGTTCACCCTGATTTGCGTGTTGCATTGGGGCTGATGCATGGTTGATCGCCCCCAATCGGTTCTGTTTTGCTGTGACCACAATTCGGTCCGCAGCCCCATGGCCGAGGGCATGATGAAGGCGTTTTACGGCCGCGACGTTTATGTGCAATCTGCGGGCGTGCACAGTGAACTGGAAATCGACGGGTTTTCCGTTGCGGTTTGCGAAGAGCTGGGGGTGTCCCTGGCGGGTCATACCGTGCGCAGCTTTGATGACATGCGGGAATGGGGCGATGACCTGGGCAGTTTCGACCTGATCGTCGCGCTGTCGCCCGCCAGTCAGCGCCGGGCGCTGGACCTGACACGGCACTATCACCTTGAGGTCGAATACTGGCCGATCATCGACCCCACCGGGTTGGGCACCAAACGGGAAGACAAGCTGGACGCCTATCGCCAGTCGCGCGACCAGATCCGGGACCGGATACTCGAACGGTTCGGAGCGCCGACGATCACTTAAGCCCGTACGCTGCGGGGCCAAAGCGGCCAGCGCTGGACCTTCAGCGCCTGTCTGAGCGGTGTGAAGATGATCAAGGCGGCCACGCCGGCCGACATCAGACACCAAATCGCCGGTTGTTCATTCACGTTCGACGTGATCAGGCGCACCAGCAAAACGCCAGTGACAAAGTGGAACACCGTAATGCGCCAGGCCCCGTACAGGATCGGCAGCACGAAGACGCTGAGCCCATAGCCCAACATGCCGTCCTTGAACTGACGTGCCAGCCAGTAGTCCGAGGTCGCCAGCCCGTTGCCCCAGGAATTCAGGGGTATTTCCCAGGCCAGATGCCAGTTGCCAGCCACCGTGCAGAAATCCACGCCACACATCATGCGATGGGGCCCACAGGTGCCGTTTCCGGTCAGCGGCGCCAGCTGTGCGATCGTATAGACCGTCGCCACCGCACACAGGGCATAGACCACACCGCGCACGCGCAGCCGTGCCTCATCCGGCAGACAAGCCAGCGCCAAGGCATTGAAAAAGAACGGGTGAAGCGAGATATGACCGAAACTGAACATGGTCAGGTAGCGGTTTGCGGGCAGGCCACATTGACCGATCACCGGATAGCTCAGCGCCTGTACGACCTCCATGATGCTGAAAAACCCCAGCGTCATCCACAGGGCAGGGGGATCGCCCCGGCGTGCAGACACCACCGTCAGGGCAAAGCCTCCGACGGCCATAGCGGTCGAAACTCCGGTGTTCCAGCACATGTTTGTTTTCCTGATGTTGGCGTTAGAACAGGATTAACGCGCCGCGTCACGTTAATCAACTCGCCCCTGACGTGTGGGGCTGGCCGCGTTCCTGGCCCCATTCGCCACATCCGCGCCGATTTCCCTTGAAAATCCTGCCATTTGGTCCCATCTATGCGTCGCCCGTGATTGGCGGGTTTTTACTCAGGAGTGAACATGGCCAAGGAAGAACTGCTCGAATTCCCCGGTGTCGTGAAGGAACTCCTGCCGAATGCGACATTCTTGGTCGAGCTAGAAAATGGCCATACCATCATCGCACACACGGCAGGCAAGATGCGCAAAAACGGTATCCGTGTTCTGGCTGGCGACAAGGTTCAGGTCGAGATGACCCCGTATGATTTGACCAAAGGTCGGATCAACTACCGCTTCAAGTAAGCGCACGATGGCGCGCCTGATTCTCGGTTCGGGAAGCCCGCGCCGGGCCGAACTGCTGTTGCAGCTTGGCCTGACGGCAGACGAGGTGCGCCCCCCCGACATCAACGAAGATCCGTTGAAGGGGGAATTGCCGCTGGCCTATTGCCGCCGGATCGCGTCGCAAAAGGCGGCGGCGATGACCGTTGCTGCGGATGAAATCGTGCTTTGTGCCGATACCACCGTGGCGCTGGGGCGTCGCATCCTGGGCAAGCCTGCGGATGCGGGCCAAGCGGCACAGTTTCTGATCGCGCTGGGGGGGCGACGCCATCGGGTTATCACCTCGGTGGCCGTGCGCAATGCGACCCAGACGTTTACCCGCGATGTCGTGACGGATGTAAAGTTGAAGCGTCTGTCAGATGATGAACTGAATGCCTATCTGGCGTCGCAGGATTGGCGTGGCAAGGCCGGTGGCTATGCCATCCAGGGGCCTGCTGGCGCGTTCATCCCGTGGATTCAGGGGTCCTATTCCGCCGTCATGGGCCTGCCCGTGGCCGAAACTGCTTCGTTGTTGATGGCGGCGGGCTATCCTCTTTACAAAGGTGATGCATGAAGGGTCGCGTGATTGCGTTGGACTGGTTGGGCGACCGCAAGGCGGCAGCTCTGATCGAAGATGGCGTGCTGGAAGATCTGTTGATCGACAGCACCGACGGCCCCGTGCCCGGTGCCATTTACCGTGCGATCTGTGACCGGCCTTTGAAGGGGCAGGGCGGCATGATGCTGCGCTTGCCCGACGGCACCGGATTTTTGCGCGCCGCCAAGGGGCTCAGCCCCGGCCAGCCCCTGTTGGTGCAGGTGACAACCCGCGCCGAAGCTGGCAAGGCCGCGCCCGTCACCACCCGCGTGCTGTTCAAAAGCCGCTATGCGATTGTCACGCCGGATGCGCCGGGCATCAACGTGTCGCGGTCGATCAAGGATGACGACACGCGCGTGCGTTTGTTGGAGATTGCCCATGAGGTCATGGACGGGGCTGACGAAGGGTTGATTTTACGCTCCGTCGCCGCCGAGGCAACGGATGACGACGTGGCCGACGACATCGCCGTCATGTTGGAGACGGCCCGCGCCGTGGCCGGGGACGCCGAAGGGCGTGAGCCGGAGCTGCTGATCGATGGCCCTGACGCCCATCTGCTGGCCTGGCGTGACTGGGCCAAGCCCGATGTCTTGGCCGACAAGGAAAACGCCTTTGCCGCCCATGGGGTGGATGAGATGATTCGAACATTGCAGGGGCCTCATGTCCGCCTGACAGGGGGCGCATTTGCCTTTATCGAACCTACACGGGCATTTGTGGCTGTTGATGTGAACACCGGCACCGATACCACCCCTGCCGCCGGGCTGAAGGCCAATATCGCCATCGCCCGCGCCCTGCCGCGTGAATTGCGCACGCGGGGTCTGGGCGGCCAGATCATCGTCGATTTCGCCCCGATGCCAAAAAAGGATCGCCGCCAGCTGGAACAGGTCATGAAGGCCGCCTTTCGTGCCGATGGCATCGAAACGTCGCTGGTTGGCTGGACCACGCTGGGCAACTTTGAACTGCAACGTAAACGCGAACGGCTGCCGCTTTCCGAGGCTTTGAAATGAGCTGCCCAATCTGCGCCAAAAACAGCGATGCAAAATACCGCCCCTTCTGTTCACGCCGCTGCGCAGACGTGGACCTGGGGCGCTGGCTGAACGGCTCCTATGCCGTCGCGGCGGATAGCCCCGAGGACCTCAATGAGGCCGCCGAGGAACTCATGAAAGAAACCAGCCGCCCACACTGAAAAACCGCGTTTTCCCTCTGGACACCGCCCCACACCCCGTCTAGAACGCCCAAACCCTAGCGAGAGATCGCAACCCGTGCCCGGGTAGCTCAGGGGTAGAGCAGTGGATTGAAAATCCTCGTGTCGGTGGTTCGATTCCGCCCCCGGGCACCACTTTATGCAAGTGACCTAAACTAATTTTTGTTATAAATCAGTGATATAGTGTCTTTTCTTGGGTCTCTGACCTCGGAATTGCTACAATATTTGCTACGGAAATTGCTACAGTGAATCAGTTCTGCCGCTTGAAACCTGTTAGTTTAACTCGCAAAACAAAGGCATAATTTCTCTTGGATGGATTGTTCATCTTGGACGGACCATGGTCCAGTTTAACGCTCTGCAATGACCATTGGGCACCCTACGTTGTCCAACGCTTGTAGAAGACAGCGTTTGCCCCATGGCAAGTAAGATCACTGAACAGCGCACATGGTGATCTCAATTTTTTTTGCTACCCAAGGTTTTCTTGCAGAAATCATGTATTGGGCTTAGCCCCTTTCTCCAGACGGACTTACCATATGCGCCATAAGCCGTGGCGCTGCCGATGTTCTGACCGGGTGGGGCAACCGATACCCGAGCACCACTACTGACCAACCTTTTCGACAGGCCCAACGGGAAGATCAATCCTGTATCATGCCCCTCCTGTTGTGCCTGATCCACGTCGTAGCGTAGGCGACTGTCTGTTGCTCGACAGCGGTTTTTGAAGAAAGTTCTTCGCCTCTGCGATCGATGGCCAACATTAGCGGCATCAAGGGTCCAAGCGTCTATTCGGCGCCGTTGGTACGGGCTCTTAAAGCAGTACTGCCGCGACCTCCCGCACTCTTGGAAAGGCAAACACCATGCGCCGCCAAACTCATTTCATCGCCGCCTTCCCAACCGATCCGACCCAGGATTACAAAATACACCCTATAGCTTTGACGGCAGCTTCCCCGGCTGGCGATGCCGCTTTGCATCAAGCTGCAGACGAAGATGATTTTTGTGCTTTCAAAAGCGATCACATATCACTCGCATGACAAAAACAGTTACCTCTATGAGCCTTTCTGATCTGCGGCTGCGGATAGAAAGAGGCAGCGTGCCTTCGCCCGGCAGCGCCTCGATACTTGCCTTTCTCGACCTGACCTGTGCAGCCTTG
>DFBF01000262.1:0-10245 GCA_002367285.1 Rhodobacteraceae bacterium UBA3087
AAAAACCCGGGCGCGAACGCCCGGGCTGTGTCTTTCAGATCGGCACCGGATCAGCCGTTGGTGAATTCCGGATAGGCTTCCATGCCCAGCTCGGCCATATCCAAGCCGTTGATCTCTTCCTCTTCGCCAACCCGCAGGCCCATCACCGCCTTGATGATGGAGAAGACGATGAAGCTGACCACGAAGACAAAGGCGCCGATGGCGGCAAAGCCCATGATCTGCGTGACAAAGGATGCGCCATCGTTGGTCCAGGCCACGATGATCGTGCCCCAGAAACCGGCAACCAGGTGAACCGGGATTGCGCCGACCACGTCGTCCAGCTTGAGCTTGTCCAGCAGCGGCACCACGAAGACGACGATTGCGCCACCGACACCACCGATGATCAGCGCCTGAAACAGGCTGGGGGCCAGCGGTTCCGCCGTGATCGACACCAGACCGGCCAGCGCGCCGTTCAGGGTCATCGTCAGGTCAACTTTCTTATACATGATTTGTGTCATGATCATCGCAACCAACGCACCGGCAGCTGCCGCCATGTTGGTGTTGGCAAAGATCCGTCCCACGTCCGACACGTCACCAATGGTTCCCATTGCCAGCTGCGAGCCACCGTTGAAGCCGAACCAACCCAGCCACAGGATGAACGTCCCCAGGGTCGCCAGCGCCAGGTTCGAACCGGGCATCGGCACCGTACGGCCGTCTTTGTATTTGCCGATCCGCGGCCCCAGGATAATCACACCGGCCAGCGCTGCAAAACCACCAGCTGCGTGCACCAGGGTCGAGCCAGCGAAGTCCGAGAAACCAGCTTCCGACAACCAGCCGCCGCCCCACTGCCAGGATGCTTCGATCGGGTAGATGAAGCCTGTCAGGACAACAACAAAGGCCAGGAAGGGCCACAGCTTGATCCGCTCAGCCAAGGTGCCCGATACGATCGACGCAGTCGCCGCACAGAACATCAACTGGAAGAAAAAGTCAGATGCGCCAGAGGCATAGCCAACGTCAACCGCATCCGCACCAACCCCAACCGGGTCCAGCGATGTGACGGCAAAGAACGGACCCAGCCAGCCTTCGACCAGCCATTCGGCCGGATACATGATGCCATAGCCCGCCAGCCAGTACATGATGGCCGCGATGGAAAACAGCGCCACGTTCTTGGTCAACTGCATGGTCACGTTCTTGGAGCGCACCAGTCCGGCCTCGAGCATGGCGAAGCCCGCAGCCATCCAGAACACCAAAAAGCCGCCCATCAGGAACAGGACCGAGGTCAGGATGAATTGAGTGTGGTCAGCCGCCTCACCGGGGGCCGCGTCCTGTGCAAAGGCCAGGGCGGGCACAAGTGCTGCCGTGGCTGCCAGGGGAAGAAGTTTCTTGATTTGCATGGTCATTCCTCTTGTCAGTCGCGCGATTACAGCGCGTCGCCGTCCGTTTCGCCGGTGCGCACGCGCAGGGCGCTTTCCACGTCCAGCTTGAAAATCTTGCCGTCGCCGATCTTGCCGGTGCCCGCAGTTTCGCGAATGGTTTCAATTACTTGGTCAGCCATGGATGCCGAAACGACAATTTCCAGCTTCACTTTCGGCACGAAATTCACCGCGTATTCGGCGCCGCGGTAAATTTCCGTGTGGCCCGACTGGCTGCCGAACCCTTTGACTTCGGTTACCATCATGCCGCGCACGCCGATGGTGGTCAGGGCTTCCCGGACCTCCTCCAGTTTGAACGGTTTGATCGCTGCAATGATCAGTTTCACGTCATATCCCTCTTTGGTTTGGCGGGTTGGCCCCGCGAATTTCCTGAGGCCAGCAAGACGCATGCTGCATCGCAGAACAAGAAATCCACCGGGGGCCACCGCCCAGAAAACAGGCAAAAGGGCAGAAAACTTGCACCCGCCCGCCCAGATGCTTATTTTTTCATCGCTTGAAAAAGCGGCGGTGGTCGGGGTTCCCGCTCTCGTCTTTCCTGAACCGAGTCGCTATTCTTCGGGCAAAAGAGCAGACAACGAACAGGCTGGGGCCGCAGGTATCATGGCTGGATCAGGACGACGCAAACCGCCTTTGGTGGCGGAAAAACGGTACGGCGCGGGGAAATCCGCGGCGACGAAACCGGTGAAAAAGACGGCAAAGAAGCCGTCGAAAAAGCCAGCTCGTAAACCCGTGCGCCGCAAAACAAAGCGCAAGTTGCCTGCCATCCTGGCCTGGCCTCTGGCGATCGTCAGCTGGATTTTCCGCCTGATCTGGCGTCTGACCTGGCGCGGCGCGGCGGTTGTCGCCCTGATCGTCGGCCTTGCCGTGTTCTATGTCACCTCGACCCTGCCCCCGGTCACCGACCTGCTGGACGGACGTGCCAAGGGCTCGGTCACGCTGATGGATCGGCACAATGCGGTCTATGCCTGGCGTGGCGATCAGTTCGGTGGGCAGATTACCGCCGACACCGTGTCGCCCCACCTGAAAAACGCCGTCGTTGCCACGGAAGACAAACGCTTCTATCGCCATTTCGGCATTTCGCCGCGCGGCGTTGCCTCGGCTGTGAAAATCAACCTGTCCGAAGGGCGTGGGCCGCTGTCGGGTCATGGTGGCTCGACCCTGACGCAACAGGTCGCGAAACTGCTGTGCCTGGGCGTGCCGTTTGACCCCACCGTTTGGGACAGCGAAGCCAAATACGAGGCAGACTGTCGACAGAGTTCCCTGTGGCGCAAGATGAAGGAAGCCATTTTCGCGATGGCGCTTGAGGTCAAATACTCCAAGGACGAAATTCTGACGATCTATATGAACCGTGCCTTTCTGGGGTCCGGCAGTCATGGGTTCGAGGCCGCCTCGCAACGCTATTTCGGAAAATCCGCCGCAGACCTTTTGCCCGCCGAGGCCGCAATGTTGGCCGGCGCCCTGACCGCGCCCACGCGATACGCCCCGACCAACAACCTGCAACGCTCGCAGGATCGCGCGGAAACGGTTCTGAAACTGATGTTCGAACAGGGTTACCTGAGCGCCGCCCAACGTCAGGAGGCCGTGACCTATCCCGCCGTCCTGTCGCCCGCCGCCCAGGCCCGCGCCGGGGGCTATTTCGCCGATTGGGTCATGGGCACGTCGCTGATGGGGTTCGGGTCGGACACCACCGAAGACGTGATTATCCGCACCACGCTGGACCAGGACATCCAACGCGCCGCCGAAGAGGCGATGCAATGGGTGTTTGAAAACAAGGTGCGCGAAGGGTCAAAGGCGCAGGCGGCGATCGTCGTCATGTCCGCCGACGGCGCCGTGCGCGCCATGGTCGGGGGGCGTCAGACCAAAGTCACCGGCGCCTTCAACCGCGCCACACAGGCGCGCCGCCAGACTGGGTCGTCTTTCAAACCCTTTGTTTATGCCGCCGCGCTTGATCTGGGCTATAACTGGGACAGCCTTATTGAGGACGCAGAATACTGTCTGAACATCCCCGGCTCGGGCGAATGGTGCCCGCGCAACTATACCAACAAGTATTACGGCAACGTCACGCTGGCCCGCGCCCTGCGCGACAGTCTGAACACCCCCGCCGTGCGCCTTTCCGAGGCCGTCGGGCGCGACAACGTGCGCACCGTGGCGGAAATGTTCGGCATTCAAAGCGACCTAGCGCTTGGCCCCGCGCTGGCCCTGGGCGCGTCCGAAAGCACTTTGCTGGAGATGACAGGCGCCTATGCCGGCATCCTGAACGGGGGCTCATCTGTCACGCCCTATGGGCTGGTGGACCTGAAGCTGGTGGGTGACACCGCGCCCCTGATGACGCAATCAGGCGGCATCGGCGAACGGGTGATTTCACGCAACGCCGCCGAACAGCTGGTCTATATGATGAGCCGCGTTGTTGCCGAAGGCACCGGTGCACGGGCCCAATTGGGCACGCGCGAGGCTGCGGGCAAGACCGGCACGACCACCGCCGCCAAAGACGCCTGGTTCCTGGGCTTTACCGCCGATTACGTCGCGGGCGTCTGGATGGGGTACGATGACAATACACCGCTGAAGGGCGTGACCGGCGGCGGTCTGCCCGCCGACATCTGGCGTGAAACGATGACCCGCGTTCACGCAAACCTGCCCGAAGCGCCCCTGCCCATGATCCGCCCTGCCCCTGGCAGCGTGCGGGACACGGGCCCAGCGACGCCCCGCCAGCCGGGTGGGAACGTCCGCGGCGAAGACGTGATCCTGAACGTGCTGCGCTCTATCCTGGGTCTTGAGTAATAAGAAGACCCGGCCCCTTTCGGGACCGGGTCTTGGGTATTTCCTGCGGGACAAAACGCTCCGCCCCGGATCAGTGCCCTGGATCAGCACCCTGGGCTAGCGTCCTAGGTCAGCCCAGCGGGTCAGATCGTTTTCAGATAGGCGATCAGTTCGTTCAGATCACCGCGCCGCTTGTCCAGCATCGCGCCGACTTCGCTGCGTTCGGATTTCACCAGGCTGATGCCTTCGATCTTCAGGTCAATAAAGCGGCCATTCTGGTCGGCCACCACAAACACCACCTCGAACGGCGCTTGCCCGGCCAGGTGCGTGGTCGTGCGCACCTCGTAAAAGCTTTTCACGGCCTTTGCGTCCTGCACTTCGATCCGCCCGCCGATGAATTCACGAAACCGGCGTCCATATTTGCGACCGATATAACCCTGGAACGCCTTGGTGAACGCGCGTTTCTGCGACGCCGATGCACTGCGCCCGTCCGGGCCCAGCACCAACAGGGCAATACGCCCCACGTCGGCATAGTTCACAAAAATCTTTTCGAAATCGCGGATCATCAAGGCTTCGGATTTACCGCTGGCGATGATCTTGTTGATATCGCGCACGACCTTGTCGATCAGGCTGCGGGCCAGATCGACGGAATAGGCCAAGGCACGCCCCGGCAGGGTCATCGCCACTGCGCCACCGGCCAGCCCGGCCAGAACCGCACGTCGGCCCATTTGGGCCCCCATCATGGACATTTTACTCATAGGATTCCTCATAAAGATCATACAGTTCGTCATCTGCAACCTCGCCGCCCAGCTCATAGCGGCGGGAATCGAGGTAGAACAACCGGGCGGTCGCATAGGGGTCTTCCCCCTCGTACAGCACCGCCTCGACTGTCGCGCCATAGTCATACCGATCCCCAACCTTGGACACCACCTTGGCAACAGGGAAAACGCGGCTTTCCGGCGTCTCAACAACATAGCTAAGCGGGTTTATGACGAAATCAACCGCGATGCCCATCGCATCACGTTCGGTTGACGGGCCAAAGAACGGCAACACGACATAACGCCCTTCGGAAAAGCCCCAGCGGTGCAGCGTTTCGCCGAAATCCGTGTCGCGCTCTTCCAGCCCGATATCGGTGGCCACATCAAACAGGCCCACAAGGCCCACGGTCGAATTGAACAGGAACCGCACCGCGTTATGGGCGGCGTCCTCCAGTTGCCCTTGCAATATCTTGTTCACGACAATCCCCGGCAGACCGGCGTTCTGCGAAAAGCTCGAAACGCTGCGGCGCACACCGTCGGGAATGCCTTCGCCATAGGCGTCGGACGCCGGGCCGACCAGGGCGCGATCCAGCGCCAGGTTGGTCTGGAACATCCGCCGGTTGGACGCTTCAAGCGGATCGGAAACGCCCACAGGCGTTGGTGCCTGCGTGCAGGCCATCAGCCCCAGCAAAGCGCAAACCGCAAATAAGCGGCGCATGGGTCGTATCCCTGCAACGTTCATCGTGGAAAATTCCTTTCAGTCCCAGATTCTCTTCACATAATAGATGACGTTTGCTTGCCCTGCCATTAAGCAATTGGCAGCATTGATCTGTGACTATTTGGCGACAATTCGGCGCGGTTTTTCGCCGAACAAGTTGGATTATTACAATCTCGACCGGACTTTGCGTCCAAAACAGGACATTTAGGCACGATGAGAGCAGTAGAGCGCGAACAGGGGCTGGAAGAGCTCAGACAAGTCCGGCGTCAGGCGCGCGGGCTGTTTTGGGTGGCGGGGCTGTTTTCCGTCTTTGTGAACCTGCTGATGCTGACCGGCCCCATTTTCATGCTGCAAGTCTATGACCGTGTGCTGGGCAGCCGCAGCGAAGAAACGCTGTTCGCCCTGGTCGTGCTGATGGGGTTTCTGTTTGCCATCATGGGCGTGCTGGATTTCGCGCGCGGCCGCGTGCTGGCGCGGATCGGCGCCGGGTTTCAGGCCCGGCTGGACAAACGCGTATTTTCCGCCGTTCTGCGCAAGGCGGCGCTGTCGCCCCGGCCCGACACGGTGGTCAACAACCTGCGCGATCTGGAATCGGTGCAACGCCTGCTGTCGACCCCGGTTTTCACCGCGGTTTACGACATCCCCTGGACGCCACTGTTCCTGGCCGCAATCGGGTTGTTTCACCCCTGGCTGGGCTATCTGGCGCTGGGGGGCGGCGGTGTTCTGATCCTGATCACCATCCTGAACCAGACTGTGACCCGCGCCCATGTGGAACAGGCCAATATCGCCACGCTGCGCGCCGAACACATGTCCGGTCAGCTACGCGATGAGGCCGAGATGGTGCGCGCCCTGGGCATGGCCGACGCAGGCTTTGAACGCTGGTCGATCGCGCGCAATCAGGCCCTGAACGAAACCATCCGGGCCGCCGATGGCGCGGGCCGGTTTTCGACCCTGTCCAAAACCTTCCGCATGTTTCTGCAATCCGCCATGTTGGGCCTTGGTGCCTATCTGGTGTTGCAGGGCGACATGACGCCCGGCGCAATGATTGCGGGTTCGATCCTGATGGGCCGCGCCCTGGCACCTGTCGATCTGGCCATCGGTCAATGGCAGGTGGTACAACGCGCCCGCATGGGTTGGCGCAATCTGGGCGAACTTCTGGCCGAAGTCCCTGAGGACACGGTCCGCACAAAATTGCCCCGACCCCAGGCACATATTCGCGCCGAAAACGTGACAGTTGTGCCGCCCGGACAATCCCAGGCCTCGCTGCGGATGGTGAATTTCGAAATGAAACCGGGGCAGGCCATGGGTGTGATCGGCCCTTCGGGGGCGGGCAAATCAACGCTCGCGCGCGCCATCACCGGCGTCTGGCGCCCGGCCGGTGGTAAAATCCGGTTGGACGGTGCGGCCTTGGACCAATTTGACCCGGCCGTGCTGGGTCAACATATTGGATACCTGCCGCAGCGCGTGTCGCTGTTTGACGGCACGATCAAGGACAATATCGCCGGGCTGGAACTGAACCCCGATGACGACGCCGTGGTCGAAGCCGCCCAGAAAGCCGCCGCGCATGACATGATCCTGCACCTGCCCGATGGCTATGACACCCGCGTGAATTCCGGCGGCGGCATGTTGTCGGGCGGTCAGATGCAGCGCATCGGCCTGGCCCGCGCGCTCTATGGTAACCCCGTGCTGCTGGTGTTGGATGAGCCGAATTCGAACTTGGACAATGATGGCACCAAGGCCCTGAACATGGCGATCCGCGCCCACAAGGCCGCTGGACATGCGGTCATGATCATGGCCCACCGCCCGGACGCCATTCGTGAATGTGAACTGCTGCTGATGATCGATGGTGGCCAGGTCCGCGCCTTTGGCCCGCGCGACGAAGTGCTGGCCAAAACCGTTCAGAACGCACAACAAATCCAGACATCCAAGGGCATGGGAGGGGTCAGCTAATGGCACAATCCGGATACTCTGCCCGCGGCCCGGTGATCCTGGGCCTGATCGCCCTGCTGGTCCTGCTGGGCGGCTTTGGCACTTGGTCAGTTATGGCCAATATCTCAGGCGCTGTGGTCGCCCAGGGCGCGGTCGAGGTCGACCAGAACCGCCAGGTCGTACAGCACCCCGATGGTGGGGTCGTTGCGGCTATTCAGGTTGACGAAGGCGACGTCGTGGCCGCGGGTGACGTGTTGATCCGCCTGGATCCAACCGCCGTGGGTTCGGAACGCACCATCGTGCAGGGCCAGTTGCACGAGGTCATGGCACGCCGCGCACGACTTGAGGCCGAACGCGATGGGCAGCCCGATGTGACCTTTCCCTTTCAGGCCGACACACCCGACCTTCAGGCCCAGATGGACGGGCAGGTGCGCCTGTTCGCCTCGCGCGCTGAAACCCTGGCCACCGAAGCCGGACAATTGCACAAACGCGCCAACCAGATCCGCAACCAGATCGACGGCATCACGGCGCAGGAAAAATCCCTGATCCGGCAGCTGGAGTTGTTGCGACAGGAACTGGCAAGCCAGCAAACGCTGCTTGAAAAAGGCCTGACCCAGGCCACCCGCGTCCTGGAATTGCAACGGACCGAGGCCGGGATTTTGGGCCAGATGGGCGAACTTGTCGCCTCGCGGGCCGAACACGAGGGGCGCATCACCGAGCTGGAGATCGAAGTGCTGAAGCTGACCTCGACCCGGCGCGAGGAGGCCATTACCGAGCTGCGCGACCTGCAATTTCGCGAGCTTGAGCTGGCCGAACAGCTGCGCGCGCTGGACGAACGGTTGAACCGGCTGGACATCCGTGCGCCGGTCGGCGGCGTGGTTCTGGGACTGACCGTTTATACCGAACGCGCCGTGGTACGCGCGGCCGAACCGGTGCTGTATATCGTGCCGCAGGACCGCCCGCTGGTGATCTCCGTGCGGGTCGAACCGATCCATGTCGACCAGGTTTTTGTTGGTCAGGAGGTCACGCTCTCCTTCCCCGCCTTTGACAGCCGCACGACGCCACAGCTCAAGGGCCGCGTTGTGACGCTGTCGCCCGATGCGTTTACCGACGAGGCGACCGGCCAGAGCTTCTACACGGCCGAAATCCACCTGAGCGAAGGCGAATTGGCGCTGTTGCCCGAGGGGCTGAGCCTGCTGCCCGGCATGCCGGTCGACAGTTTCCTGCGCACCGATGACCGCTCGCCGCTGGCCTATCTGGTGAAACCGCTGGCAGATTATTTCAACAAAGCCTTTCGCGAAAGCTAGGCCTTTTCATCCAGCGACAGCCCCGTTAGCGTCCGCCTGAGTGAACAGGAAAGGACCCTGAGATGAGCGCATTCGAATCCCGCCTGGCCGAGCTGGGCGTCACCCTGCCTGACGCCCCCGCCCCCGCCGCCAACTATGTGCCCTGGGTACAGGTCGGCGATACAGTGTACGTGTCGGGCCAGATCAGCATGAATGCCGACGGCTTTATCACCGGGAAACTGGGCGATGACATGGATGCAGACGCTGGTGCCGCCGCCGCGCGCACCTGCGCCATTGGCCTGTTGGCCCAGGTCAAAGCCGCCTGCGGTGGCGATCTGGACCGGCTTGTGCGCGTCGTGAAGCTGACCGGTTTTGTGAACTCGACCGCCAATTTCGGCGACCAACCCAAGGTGATCAACGGCGCATCCGACTTCCTGGTCGACGCCTTGGGTGACGCCGGGCGCCATTCCCGCTCGGCTGTCTCTGCCGCCTCGCTACCGTTTGGCGTTGCCGTGGAAATCGAAGGGATTTTCTTGGTCAAATGACCCAGGTCCCCCTGCCCGACGTCTTTTTGGCCGCCCCGCTGGCGCACCGTGCCCTGCACGATGTGACCCAGGGGCGACCCGAAAATTCCCGTGTCGCAATGGAAGCCGCCATCGCGCGCGGGTACGGGATTGAGCTGGACGTGCAACTGTCAGCCGACGACCAGGCCATGGTGTTTCATGACTATGATCTGAAACGCCTGACCGGCATTCAGGGCGCCATACGCCAACGTACGGCGCATGAGCTGACACAGGTGCCGCTATTGCATGGCGACGAAGGCATTCCCACACTGGACGACATCCTGGATCTGGTAGACGGTCGCGTTCCGCTGCTGATCGAAATCAAGGATCAGGATGGTGCCATGGGCCCGCGCACCGGCGCATTAGAGGCGGCGACAGCACAAAGTCTTGCGTCTTATCGAGGCCCTGCCGCTGTCATGTCGTTCAACCCGCACGCGGTTATCGCCTTTGGTAAACACGGCACCGGCCACCCGCTGGGCCTGACCACCTGCGCCTATCTGCAACAAAACTGGCCGTTGCTGCCCGCCGCAACGCGCAAGTATCTGCGCCCCATTCCCGATTTTGATCGGGTCGGTGCCGCCTTCATCAGCCACGACGTGAATGACTTGAACAGCCCCCATGTGGCAGCGTTGAAAGACCGCGGCGTGCCGATTCTGACCTGGACCGTGCGATCCGCCGAACAGGAGGCCGAGGCCCGCAAAATCGCCGACAATGTGACCTTCGAAGGCTACACAGCTTGACGCCCGCCCAGCTCCAAGGCCCAATGTCCCCGTGAGCGATCAGATCGAAATCCGACTGCACAACAGTATCACCGCCCTGCCG
>DFBF01000262.1:10365-11549 GCA_002367285.1 Rhodobacteraceae bacterium UBA3087
ACCTGACCGCCCATCAGGATGGTCAGATGATCGCCGCCGCGCCGATGTACGGTAAATCCCACAGCCAGGGCGAATATGTGTTCGACCACAGCTGGGCAAATGCGCTGGAAAACGCAGGCGGGCGGTATTATCCGAAACTGCAAATCGCCGTGCCATTTACCCCTGCCACGGGCCGCCGTTTCCTGACTCGGCCAGGGTTTGAAACCATTGGCACCGCCGCGTTGGTCCAGGGTGCGGTGCAGGTTGCGTCAGAGAATGGCCTGTCCTCGCTGCACGTCACCTTTTGCACCGAAGCCGAGGCGCAACAGGGCGATAAAATGGGCCTGATCCATCGCATGGGGCAGCAATTTCATTGGGAAAACAATGGCTATGACAATTTCGATGCTTTCCTGGCCAGCCTGAGTTCGCGCAAGCGTAAGACCCTGCGCAAAGAACGCGCCACGGCGCAGGCTTTTGGCGGCGACATCATCCGCCTGACCGGGGACCAGATTGACGACGCCCATTGGGACGCGTTTTGGCAGTTTTATCAGGACACCGGCGCGCGCAAATGGGGCAGCCCCTATCTGACCCGTGCTTTCTTTGATGAAATCCACGACACGATGCGCAACGACATCCTTTTGGTGATGGCAGAACGTGACGGCGCGCCCGTCGCGGGGGCGCTGAATTTCATCGGCCGCGACACGCTGTTTGGCCGATACTGGGGCGCACGCGAACACCATCCCTGCTTGCATTTTGAGCTGTGCTACTATCAAGCCATCGACCATGCGCTTGCGTATGGAATGGACCGAGTCGAGGCCGGCGCCCAAGGCGACCACAAACTGGCGCGCGGCTATATGCCCGTTGCCACCCATTCGTTGCACTGGATCGCCGACGCAGGTTTTCGCGACGCCGTACAACATTTTGTCACCGCCGAGGCGGAAGCGGTCGGCGAAGACATCGAAATTCTCACCGAAATGGGGCCCTTCAAGCGGGCACCGTGATTGCCAAGCCTTTCGCGCCTGAATACTGTCGCCTCAAATCACGACTGAAGGAGCGCATCGCATGAGCCATATCGTTGTTGTCGGAGCCGGTCAGGCCGGTGCCTCGCTGGTCGCCAAACTGCGGAATTCTGGCTTTGACGGTCAGGTCACTCTGATCGGTGAAGAGGCCGTGCCACCCTATCAGCGCCCGCCGCTGTCCAAGGC
>DFBF01000262.1:11646-14572 GCA_002367285.1 Rhodobacteraceae bacterium UBA3087
CCGACAAGGTGGTGATCGCAGGCGGGCATCAGATCAAATATGACATGCTAGCGCTGACCACCGGCTCTGTGCCACGTCGCCTGCCGCCGGCCATTGGTGGTACGCTGGAGGGCGTGCATGTGGTGCGCGGTCTGGACGATGTCGACCGGATGGCGCCGGAATTCGCCGATACCCGCCGCGTGCTGATCGTCGGCGGCGGCTATATCGGGCTCGAGGCCGCAGCAGTCGCCGCCAAAAAGGGGTTGAAAGTCACCCTTGTCGAAATGGCAGATCGCATCCTGCAACGGGTCGCCGCGCCGGAAACATCGAATTATTTCCGTGAGTTGCACAAGTCCCATGGGGTGAACATCGTCGAAGGAGTCGGGTTGGACACCCTTATTGGCAAAGGCCGCGTCACAGGTGCCAAGCTGACCGATGGCACCACGTTGGACGTCGATTTCGTCATCGTTGGCGTCGGCATTTCCCCCGCCACGGCGCTGGCCGAAGCCACCGGTCTGGAGATCGACAACGGCATCAAAACCGATGCACAGGGGCGCACGTCGGATCCTTTGATTTTTGCCGCAGGCGACTGTGCGTCCTTCCCCTATAAGGGCGGGCGCATCCGGCTGGAAAGCGTGCCCAACGCCATTGATCAGGCCGAAATCGTGGCCCGCAACATGATGGGCGAAGGCGTGGACTATACCGCCAAACCCTGGTTTTGGTCCGACCAGTATGACGTGAAATTGCAGATTGCCGGGCTGAACACGGGCTATGACAATGTGATCACGCGCCCTGGGGACAAGCCGGGGTCGACCAGTTTCTGGTACTATCAGGGCGACACATTGCTGGCCGTGGATGCGGCCAATGATCCTCGCGCCTATATGATCGGCAAACGGTTGATCGAAGGTGGAAAATCGCCGGACAAAGTGGCGATTTCCGATCCCTCCACTGATCTCAAGTTGCTGATGTAAATGCGTATTATAGCCGGACAGTTTCGTGGCCTGGCGCTGGCATCCGTCGGCAAAGGCGACGCAGGTGCCCACCTGCGCCCAACCACAGACCGGGTGCGCGAAAGCCTGTTTTCCATGCTGGTAGGCGGGCGGTTTGGCGACCCCATCACGGATGCGCGCGTGCTGGATCTGTTTGCGGGCACCGGCGCGCTGGGGCTCGAGGCCCTGTCGCGCGGCGCAAGCCACGTCACCTTTGTTGACGATGGGCGTAAAGCGCAGTCCCTGATCCGCGAGAACATCCAGAAATGCCGCGCGCAGAAGGCCACGACCCTGATCGCGCGCAACGCGACCCGGCTGGGCGCGGGCACGCCGCATGACCTGATTTTCCTTGACCCGCCTTATGGCAAAGAACTGGGCGAACAGGCGCTTGCCGCCGCTTTGCACGGCGGATGGGTGGCCGACGATGCCCTGATCGTTTGGGAAGAAAGCGCGACGATCATCCCGCCTGCGGGCGTCACGCAATTGGACAATCGTCGATATGGCGATACGGTGATCTCAATTCTTGAAAAGGATTGAGTATGGATCATTTCTGTTCCGGCTGCGGCTCTGTGCAACAACACGCCCCACGGTATCCCTGAAGTTTCCGCAATGATTGCGAGGGCTTGGCCCAGGATGGTGCCGGGCAACGATCGACGGTCGGCAACAGGCACCTGTCCGGTGGGCTGTATTGGGCCCATGCGGATGCCATCCAGATTGTGGGACCTGACCCAGGCCCCCCGCCCACCGGACCGAAAAACACCCGAGCCAAAGCCCGGGCGTTCCGATCCGTTTTAGGCGTCGCTTACTGCGCGCGGGTGACTTGCACGGCGGCGCGCGCATCACGCACCAAGGCCTCACCGTCCAACCCCTTGGCATTCATGTCGGCGATCCAATCTGCGATCACCTCGTCGCCAAGTGCCTGAATGCGGGCGGTCTCGGCCTCGCTCATCGTGGCGATTTCATTTCCCGCTGCAACCATGGCATCGCGCCCTGTTATGTCACCCGTATCATGCGCCAGACCGGCCCAGGCCGAGGCAAAGAAGCCTGAATTCGCGTCGATCACGGCCCTTAGATCATCAGGCAAGCTGTTGTATTTATCCTGGTTCATCGCCCAGATGAAATACAGGTTATACAAGGACTTGTCGCCCGCCACATCGGTGTGACTGTCGGTCAGTTCGTCCAATTTCAGCGATGGCGACATTTCCCATGTGATCACACCTCCATCCACGATGCCCTTGGCCAGCGCTTCGGGAAAGGCGGGGACGGCCATGCCGACTGGGGTGGCGCCAAGGCGTTCCAACAGCAGGGTCGCGGTGCGCGAGGGACCGCGCAGTTTCAGGCCCGCGAAATCCTCGACCGTTGCCACGGCGGGGCCTTTCTTGTGCACCAAGCCACGACCATGCATGTGAGCGGCAAGAACCTGCACATCGCGGAAATCATCCATCAGATACTTCTGCGTGAACACCCAAGCGGCTTTCGACGCTTCTTCGGCGGATTTCGTGACCATGAAGGGCAGCTCCATCGCCTCGGCTTCGGGAAAGCGGCCCGGCTGGTATCCGGGGATCACCCAGCCGCCATCAATCGCGCCATCGCGGATCAAGTCATACTGGCTTGGCGCTTTGCCCCCCAGCTGCATCGCCGGATACAGTTCGACCTTGATGCGACCATTGCTGTCGGCCTCGATCTTGTCCGCCCAGGGCTTCATGAAATGGGTCGGGTTGGCCGACCGGGGCGACACAAAGTGCTGAAAGCGCAGCGTCACCTCTTGAGCGAACGCGGTGGTGGCAGTTGTGGCCAAAACAGCGGTAAAAACGGTGGCCAGAGCAGTCTTTTTCAGGGTGCTGTACATGAGAGCATCCTCCTTGGGTCGTTGATGCGGGCCGTTTTGGCCTGCGACACAACAGAGGTATGGTCTGAGCGGGCGTTATTCAAATACAAACAAGCTGTTATAAATATAC
>DFBF01000262.1:14633-26115 GCA_002367285.1 Rhodobacteraceae bacterium UBA3087
CCTCCATCACCCCCAGGTCGGGTGGAATTTTCCTGCCGGAGATAGCGTAAATATATCTGCACCGGTCGAAGTTACGCCGATAGAGTGCTCAAATTGTGCAGACAGCGATTTGTCGCGCGTCACGGCTGTCCAGTCATCCGCCAGCACCTTGGTTTCCGGGCGGCCCAGGTTCACCATCGGTTCGATCGTAAAGAACATGCCTTCTTCCAGAACCGGGCCCGTGCCGGGGCGACCATAGTGCAGCACATTGGGCGGCGCGTGGAACACCAGACCCAGACCGTGACCGCAGAAATCGCGCACAACAGACATGCGATGCGCCTCGACATAGGCCTGAATGGCGTGGCCGATATCACCAAAGGTATTGCCGGGCTTCACCGCCTCGATCCCCTTAAACAGGGCGTCATGCGTCACCTGGATCAGCCGTTCAGCCCTGCGCGACAGCTTTCCGGCGACATACATGCGCGAGGTGTCGCCATACCAGCCATCAACAATCACCGTGACGTCGATGTTCAGAATGTCGCCATCCTTGATCTTCTTGTCGCCCGGAATGCCGTGGCAGACCACGTGGTTCAACGAAATACAGCTGGCGTGTTTATAGCCCTTATAACCGATGGTCGCCGATACCGCGCCGGCCTCGTCCACCATGGCTTCGATTGCTGCGTCCAATGCAGCAGTGGTCACGCCGGGCACCACCAGGGGCGCGACACGGTCCAGAATGTCCGCCGCCAAGGCCCCCGCCTTGTGCATGCCGGCGAAATCGCCGGGCTCATAAATCCGAATGCCTTCACGCGTGGTGCGTCCGCGGGTGTCGTCCAAGATCGTATCCTTTGTCATTTGTCCCTGTTTAGGACAGTCACGCCAATGATGCCAGAGGCGAGCCGAGCGTTATGCCATCCGGTGTAATCACGGTGTCATAACAAAGCGTTTCCACCCCGGCCGCTTTGGCCAGCGCATAGGCGGCGCCGTAGGTCGCATCGATGTCGCGTGCCAGATCCATATGGGTACAGTCCGTGCGCTGCACCAGATAGAACATGACGGCGCGATGCCCCGCTTGCACCATGCGGGTCAGCTCCTCCAGATGCTTGGTACCCCGCGCAGTGACGCTGTCGGGGAATTCGGCCAGACCGGGCGTGCGACACAGGGTGACCGATTTCACCTCGACATAACAATCCGGCCCCGCGCCGGTCATCAGGAAATCCACGCGGGAATTTTCGCCGTATTTCACCTCGGCCCGCACGTTGGGGTGTTCGGCCAGCTCGGACACCTCATGGGCTTCAAACGCCGCGCGCAGCATGCGGTTGGGCAGGCTGGTATCGACGCCCGTGAAATGGCCGTTTTCATGGTCGACCAGCCGCCAGCCGTAATCCAGCTTCTTTTTCGCATCGTCATTGGGCTCCAGCCAGATGCGCAAGCCTTCGTCTTTCAGCCCCATCATCGACCCCGGATTGGCGCAATGGGCGGTGACTTCGCGCCCGTCTTCCAGGCGGCAATCGGCCAGAAAGCGTTTATAGCGTCGGATCAGGCGGGCGGGGACAAGAGGGGTGGGAAATCGCATGTCGCAGGCATATACCGAGAGGGAAAGGAACGCAAAATGCCCAACCCCACAGCCGCAATGATCGTGATCGGCGACGAGATCCTGTCAGGCCGCACACGCGATGCAAACATGCATTATCTGGCGGGCGAATTGACGGCGGCAGGCATTGATCTGCGCGAAGTGCGCGTGGTGTCCGATGACGCCGCCGCCATCGTTTCCGCGATCCGCGCCATGAGCGCGGCATTCGATCACGTGTTCACCTCGGGCGGCATTGGCCCGACCCACGACGACATCACCGCCGATTGCGTGGCGCAGGCGTTTGACGACCATATCGGCGTGCGCGCGGACGCGGCCAAGCTGCTGGGCGACCACTATGCGACCAGCGGGCGTGACTTTAACGAGGCCCGCCAACGCATGGCCCGCATTCCCGACAGCGCGACCTTGATCAACAATCCGGTGTCCGTCGCGCCCGGCTTTACCGTGCAGAACGTGCATGTGATGGCCGGGGTGCCGTCGGTGTTTCAGGCCATGGTGGCCAGCGTTCTGCCGACCCTGATGGGGGGGGCGCCGCTGTTGTCCCAAACCTTGCGGGTCAACCAGGGCGAAGGCGACATTGCTGGCCCCCTACGCGATCTGGCGGCCCGGTTCCCTGACCTGTCAATCGGATCATATCCGTTCCAACACAACGGCGCCTATGGGGCCGATATCATCATCCGGGGCAGCGATGCGGCCCAAGTGGACGGTGCCATGCTGGCCCTGTCCCAATTGTTTGCGGAGCCCTCATGAGCACCCCCCTCCCCCCCGTCGAAACCATCCTTGAGGCTTGCGAGGCCACCTGGCCCCCGGCCAAGATCACCCACCAGGGGGCCTGGACCATCCGCGACGGGGCGGGCGGTGGCAAACGCGTGTCGGCGGCCACTGAAAACTGGCCCACAACCGAGGCCGACGTAAAAACCGCCGAAGCCGCGATGAAGGCCATCGGCCACCCCCCCCTGTTCCAGATCCGCGCGGGCGAAGAACCTCTGGACCGGCTGCTGACCGCGCATGGCTATGACATCATCGATCCCGTCAACATCTGGGTCGCCCCGGTCGCGGACCTGACCCGCGAAACGCCCCCGCCCGTGTCCGGGTTCGCCATCTGGCCCCCCTTTTCGATCATGATCGAACTGTGGGAGGCCGGAGAGATTGGCCCGGCGCGGCGCGACATCATGCACCGAACAAGCACGCCCAAAACCGGCATCTTGGGACGCAGCGATGACAGCCCCGCTGGCGTCGGCTTTGTCGCCATTCACGACGGGATTGCGATGATCCATGCGCTGCATGTGGATCCGAAACTGCGCCGCCTGGGCACGGCACGCAATATGATCCTGACCGCCGCCCATTGGGCCGCCGATCAAGGCGCCGATTACATCAGCCTCATCGTGACGCAGGGTAATCTGGCGGCAAATCCCTTATATGCTTCCCTGGGCATGCATTTGGTGGGCCACTACCATTATCGCATCAAGGGAGAGAACACATGAGCGACACCATAACCGCACTGGATCTGCCAATGCTCGATCCACTGCCAGCGGACATCCAGAAGTATTTCGACATCTGTGACGACAAGCTGGGCCTCGTGCCCAATGTGCTGAAGGCCTATGCCTTTGACATGGAAAAGCTGCGCCCGTTCATGGCGATGTATAATGAATTGATGCTGGGCGAGTCCGGTCTGAGCAAACTGGAGCGCGAAATGATCGCGGTCGTGGTCAGTTCGATCAACAGCTGCTGGTATTGCCAGGTCGCCCATGGTGCCGCCGTGCGCGCCTTGTCAGGCAACCCGGCGCTGGGTGAAGCGATGGTGATGAACTGGCGCATGGCCGATCTGGATGCACGCCAGACCGCAATGCTGACGTTTGGCGAACGCGTTGCCAAAGCCTCAAGCGAAACAAGCGAGACCGACCGTCAAGCCTTGCGCGACGTGGGGTTCACGGATCGCGACATCTGGGACATCGCCGCCACCGTCGGGTTTTATTCCATGTCCAACCGCATGGCATCCGCCGTCGGCATGCAGCCCAACGACGACTATCACGCACAGGCCCGTTAAACCCACATGATCCGCCCTGCACTCATATCGCTTTTGCTGGCCAGCCCCGCCATGGCGCTGGACCTGCCGGTGGGTGCGGTAATGACGGGCGAGGATACGGCGCACGCGGGCAACGTGGCCCTGCCCGTCGGCCCCTGGCGCGAAGGGGCAGTGGAAACGCTGGCCCTGCAAGGTGCCGTCAGCAAACAGGCCTGGCGCATCGGTGGGTCCGGCCAGACCACCACACAGTTGATGGACCTGCTGCGTGGCCAGTTGCAAGATGACGGTTATGAAATCCTGTTCACCTGCGACCAAAACAGCTGTGGCGGATTTGATTTCCGCTTTGCCACCAAAGAGTTGGGCGAACCGGCGATGCATGTCGACCTGGGCGATTTCCGCTTTCTGTCGGCGGGGCGCCAAGACAGCCATGTCAGCCTGTTGATCAGCCGCAGCCCTGGCGCGGGCTATGTTCAGATCGTGACCATCGACGCGGGTGAAGACCCCGCGCCGGTGACCGTCACGTCCTCGATGGCCAATGGCACCCTGCCCGAAATCCCGATTGAGGCCGTGGGAAAACAGATGGAACACCTGGGCTTTGCTGAACTGTCCGACCTGGTCTTTGCCACCGGGTCATCAAATCTGGGCGAGGGCGATTTCCCATCGCTGGCCGAACTGGCCGCCTATCTGGTCGCCAACCCCGACAAGCGCATCACGCTGGTCGGCCACACGGACGCCGTGGGGTCGCTGGCCGCCAATACGGCCCTGTCCAAACAACGCGCGGGATCGGTCCGGCAACGTCTGGTCGACCGCTATGGCGTGCCCGGTACGCAGGTCGCCGCCGACGGCATCGGCTTTCTCAGCCCGATCGCCACGAACCAGTCTGAGGAAGGCCGCGAGCGTAATCGCCGGGTCGAGGTCATTCTGACCACCACCGAATAACGCCCCACAGCACAAAAAAAGGGTGCCAATCCCGCAAAGGATGGCACCCCAAGTCAGTCCCAAGACTGTAAGGATCGTCAGGTCAACCTGTTACCAGGCGTCGGGGCCCTTCTCGGCGAATTGATGCACGAGGAAATCAATGAAAGCGCGAACTTTGGGCTGGGTAAAGCGACCCGGCGGGTACACCGCATAGATGCCCTGTGTGTCCTGCGGCAGATCGGGGATCGCGTCCTCGACCAGACCCTGTTCCATCGCTTCGGCATAGAGAAAGCTGGGCAGATAGGCGATGCCAAGCCCGGCCACGGCGGCGTTCAACAGGCTTTGGCCGTCGTTCACGCTCAGCCAACCTGCGGTGCGCACCTGACGCACTTCGCCCGACGGCGCCGGAATTTTCCACACATTGCCCGAGCTCTGGCTGGAATAATGCAGCAGCTTGTGTTCGTTCAGGTCGTCGATGCGCATCGGGCGACCGTATTTCTGGAAATAGCTGGGCGACCCCACCATGCGGCGGGTCGTTTTGGTCAGCTTGCGGGCCCGCAGGGAACTGTCTTCCAGTTCACCCACGCGAATGGCCATGTCAAATCCTTCGCTGATCAGCTCAACATACCGGTTGTTCAGCACCATGTTCACGTTGATATCCGGGAATTCCTGAAGGAACTCACCCAGGATCGGTGACAGGTGGTTCACCCCGAAATCGGTCGCCACGCTGATGCGCAACAGGCCGGACGGCGCAGATTGCATTGATGTGACAAGGCTGTCGGCCTCGCCTGCATCATTCAGCACACGACGGGCGCGGTCATAATAGGCCAGGCCGATTTCCGTCGGGCTGACCCGGCGGGTGGTGCGGTTCAAAAGGCGCGCGCCCAGGCGCGCCTCCAGCGAGGACACGTGCTTGGAAACTGCGGACTTGGAAATCCCCATTTTCTTGGCTGCGTCCGTGAAGCCGCCTTGGTCAACGACCGTGGCAAAGGCTTCCATTTCAGTCAAACGATCCATGTTTATTCTTTCTACAGTCTCGGCCCCTCGATGTAGATTGTATCGACCTCAATTGGGGCAAGACTGTGGAGCGTTCCCGACAATACCGGGGTAATTGGGGGATCGTTCCGGTCCTGGAAACAGGAAAACACTGCGTTTCCGGGGGCTGTTGTGGGCTCTGTTACGACGCCTAAAAGGCCAGTTCTGCCGCGGTGATCCACAGGGGCAAGGTGATGGCCGCCAACAGGGTCATCTGTGCAATCAGCGTCGCCACCAATTCCCGCTCCGCGCCAAAGCCCGCCGCCAGAACATGCGCCGCCGAGGCCGTGGGCAGGGCCGCAAACAGCACCAGAACCTGGGCCAGGGTGCTTTCGACCTGCAAGGCGATACAGCCCGCAAAGGTCAATCCGGGCAGGATCATCAACCGGATGGCATTCAGCGCGCCGCTGAACCGATCCAGCCGGGCAAGCGCGCGCCAGTTCATGGTCGCGCCGATCGACAACAGCGCAATCGGGATTGCGGCCTGTGACAGCATCTTAACCGGGGCCAGCACGGGCACGGGAATGGCCAAACCGCTCAGCCCGACAATCACACCACCGACCGAAGCCAACAAAAACGGGTTCAGCGCGACCTTTATCAGCGTCGCCTTTAGCCCCATCGCCCCACCGCGTGACAACACGCTGACGGCCAGAATATTGGCGACCGGAATGGCCATGCCCACGGCCACCGCCAAGTGGCCCACATCCGCGCCCGGCAAGGTGGCAATCGCCACGAAGGCCAACGCGGTGTTGAACCGCCACGCGGTCTGCCACGCGCCAGCAAAGTCCAGGAACCGCGCGGGGCCCCAGCGGCGTGTCAGCCAACCCAGGCCAAAGCCCACGCCCATCACCGTCCAAACCGCAGGCCCAATCCGTGCCATGTCCGCGACAGAAATCGGGCGCGAACTGGCGGCGACGAAAATCAACGCTGGAAACAGGATTTCAAAGTTCAGCTTGTCCAACCCCTGCCAGGCATTCGCCGACAGCCGGTTGCGCACCAGCCCGCCAAGACCGACCAACAGGAACGAGGGCGAAAGCCCCAGAAGGATCGTGACAAAAACCATATAGCCCCCTAGCGGCACGGGGGCCATGGTGCAAGCGTTACAGGCTGGCGGCCAGGCGCGAGCCCTGGTTGATGGCGCGTTTGGCGTCCAGTTCGGCGGCGACATCCGCACCGCCAATCACATGGGCGGTGATGCCCTTGGCCTGCAAGGCGTCGGCAAGCGACCGTTCAGACACCTGACCCGCGCACATAACCACGGTGTCACATTCGATCAGGCGCGGGTTTTCGCGGGCCTCACCGGTCGACACCATGATGCCGCGCGCCTCGATCCGTTCATAGTTCACGCCGCCGACCATTTCGACGCCCTTCATCTTAAGGGTCGCGCGGTGGATCCAGCCGGTGGTCTTGCCCAGACCCTTGCCCAGCGCCTGGGCCTTGCGTTGCATCAGGGTGACCTGACGCGCAGCGGCTTCGGGCTGCGGGCCTTCAGGCGCCAACCCGCCCCGCGCAGTACCCGGATCAGCCACACCCCACTCGGCCAGCCACTCGTCCAGGTTCTCGGTCGGGCTGTCGCCCTTCTGGGTCAGATATTCGGCGACATCAAAGCCGATCCCACCCGCGCCGATGATCGCCACGCGGTCGCCCACGGGTGCCTTGCCGCGCAAAACATCAATATATGACAGGACGTTAGCCCCCTCTTGCCCGTCGATCCCCGTATCACGCGGGATAACACCTGTGGCAATAATCACCTCGTCAAACCCATCCAGATCATCGGCGCTGACCTCGGTGTTCAGACGCAGGTCGATGCCGGACTTCGCCACCATCGTGCGATACCAATCGACCAGGCCCCAGAACTCTTCCTTTCCGGGCACCTGTTTGGCCATGTTCAGCTGGCCACCGATTTCATCCGCGCGATCAAACAGCGTGACCTTGTGGCCGCGTTCATCCGCCACCAAGGCCGTGGCCAGGCCCGCAGGCCCCGCGCCGACAATAGCGATTTTCTTTGCGATTTCAGCGGGTTCAATGGTCAGATCTGTTTCGTAACAGGCCCGTGGGTTGACCAGACAGGTGGAAATCTTGCCGCCGAATGTGTGGTCCAGACAGGCCTGATTGCAGGCAATACAGGGCGCGATTTCGGCGGCTTTTCCAGCCGCTGCCTTGGCCACGAAATCGGGGTCGGCCAGGAACGGACGCGCCATCGACACCATGTCGGCCGCGCCACCTGACAGCACCTCTTCGCCAACCTCGGGCGTGTTGATCCGGTTCGAGGTGATGACCGGGATCGCCACCTGCCCCATCAGCTTTTTCGTCACCCAGGTGAACGCCGCGCGCGGTACGGATGTGGCGATGGTCGGGATGCGCGCTTCGTGCCAGCCGATGCCGGTGTTGATGATGGTGGCCCCGGCTTTTTCGACCTCTTTGGCCAGGGTCACAACCTCTTCAAAGCTGGACCCGTTGGGCACAAGGTCGATCATCGACAGGCGGAAAATCACAATGAAATCAGGGCCTACGGCCTCGCGAACCGCTTTCACAACGGCGATGGACAGGCGCATCCGGTTATCATAGGACCCGCCCCAATCGTCGGTGCGTTTGTTGGTATGGGCGACCAGAAACTGGTTCAGCAGATAGCCTTCCGAGCCCATGACCTCGACCCCGTCATAACCGGCTTGTTTGGCCCGCGCGGCGGCCGTGGCGAAATCAGCAATCTGTTTTTGGATGCCGTCTTCGTCCAACTCTTTGGGCGGAAAGGGGGAAATTGGGCTTTTCACCGGGCTGGCGGACACACAATCCGGCCCGTAAGCATAGCGCCCAGCGTGCAGGATTTGCATTGCGATCTTGCCACCTTCGGCATGCACGCGGTCCGTGACGCTTTTGTGGTTGGCGATGTCTTCGTCCGTGTAAAGCCCTGCGGCACCAGGGAAAACGCCGCCTTCACGGTTCGGCGCCATGCCGCCGGTGACGATCAACGCGGCCCCACCGCGGGCACGCGCGCCGTAGAATTCGGCCACGCGGTTCCAGTCGCCACGCTCCTCCAGCCCGGTATGCATCGATCCCATCAGAACCCGGTTCTTCAACGTCGTAAAACCCAGATCAAGCGGGGCAAGCAGGTGGGGATAGCTGGTCATTTTGGCGTCCTTGAACAAATTTCCGATGGATGTTGCGCAGGACGCCAGAGCTTGTCACGCGAAACGCCGCGTAAACAGGCATGTTTAAGGATATTAACCCCTGCTTGGGGCCAAGTTTAACGTCGTTAACGGTCAAAAGGAGCGATGTTTAACATTGTTAAACCGCACAATCGGCGCGTCTGGGCGCCGAGCATACGTCGCGGCTCCCTACCTCAGGTCGTTTCCAGGCAATGACGGCGAAAGGCGCGTTTCAGCATGTCGAGCTCGGCGCGCAGCAGATCTATTTCGGCGCGAATGTCATCCTCGATCGGCTGCCCCGTGACGATCGAAAAGCTGGCCAAACGGTCGCCACTGGCGCGATCAGACATCACGAAGGTCTGCACCCCGTCATACAACAGCTCGCGTGGGATCGGCACGCGGACCGTGAACCGCCCCGGCGCATTGGTGTCTTCGACCACCTCGACCCCTTCCAGGGTCTGCGTCTGGTGGATCACGTCCAACTGCGGTTGGATCTGTTCGCCAGAAACCACCAGAACGCCCTCCCAGACACCTGCCTGGATGCGTGTTTTTGTCAGGGTCAGATCGGCCATGGTCGTCTCCTTATACCTCTGCCCGGGGGCGGCGGCTGAAGTTCACGTCGCGCAGGATCACCTGGCTCATCTCGGGCCCTTCAAAGATCAGATCGACCCAGGCCCGTTCGACGCGTTTCTCGTTCATCTTGGTATAGGCAAGGTCGAATTCGACCATGACTTCGCTTTCATGCAGCGGCAGTTCGCGCACCAGCTGTTCGGTGTTCGGGCCGTGCTGCACGTTCAGCCGGGCAAAGATTTCCAGCGGTTTTTCCATCTCGACCACAGCATTCATCCGCACCAGATGTTTGCGTTTCAATCCCTGAACGGCCTCGGGCGGCAGGTCGATGACCAGCGATAGGAACGAGCCATCGAACCGGAACACGTCCATGCGCAACCCGAACGGCGCCAGGTCGTTTTCATGGGTATTGCGCACCTGGCGCACGGTCAGCTCCGAAATCTTGCAGTCATGAAACAGCGTCACCTCGTCGCCAAACATCGCCTTGGTTTCTGCCGCCGCGACGCCGGGCGGGCTGACCGGCCCACGCCACAGTTGCGGCCGATAGGCCCAATCCGAGTGCAACGGTTTCTGAAACGCATTCGAGCCGACCAGCGGCAGCGTCAGGCGCCCATCGGCAATGAACAACAGCCGGTCCAGCTGTCGACGCAGCGCCCGCGCACGTCCCCGCAACAGGCGCAGCGAGGCCAGGTCCATCTTGGCGGCCCGGTCCGCAAGCCCGCCCCAACGGTGCATCACCCGCTTTTGCAGGATGCGGTCAAGGATACCATTTACGCTTTTCGCCATGGGGTGCTTGGAAACTCCGAGGAATCGATTGTTTCCAGTCTTAGGACATTTACCCCTGCCAATGCATTAACAAATTCCAACAAAAAGGCCCGTTTTCAACGGCCTGCTGCCCGAGACGCTTGTGCCGCTGACGTTGCATCACGCGAATTGTTTCGCCACTGTAAACGATCGGTCAGGCCAGCAAGCACTTTGCCGCGTGTCGGATTGGCCGCCAAAATGCGTTCCGCCAACGATTTAACCGCACGCAGCCCGGCCTGATCTTTGTCGGGACGTCCCGAAAATCCGGTCGCAGTGACGGTGATCATGTGATCATTCACCTGAAACAACCCGCGCCAATATGTGTCGTCCACCGCGCCCAGACCGTTGGGCGAGCTGTCGGTCACCTGCAAAAACAGCGCCCCGTCGCCGCGGCTGACCTGTTCCACGCTGACGGTGTCGGCGTCCTGGCTGCGCGACAGGGCGGCGCGCCCCGCGTCGCTGGCAAAGAAGCCCGACAGCCGGTCCAGCGCCGCATCATCCGCCGCCCCGTTTCCGGGGGCAACCGAGGCCGTCAGAACCATCGGGTGGGCCGGATGTGGGTCATCCGGGTTGTGGGAAATCGCGCGGCATGATCCCAGCAGCACAAAGGCGCCCGTGTCGCGCAGGGAACTGCCGGTTTCGTCGATGCAATAGCCTTCGGGCCCGGTGATCGCCACCTTGCCACCTGCCACACGAATGGACTGGGGCGCACGGGCTGTGGGCGTGTCGCTGCCCCCACCGCCACCGCCCGGAAGGGCCAAGCAGCCTGACAACAGCGAAACGGCGACCACAACGGTCGCCGCCTGTTTTAAACTCGTCAAAAACACCAAAGACGCCTTACAGATCCATATAGATATGGCGTTCGACCTTGGCGCCCGGGTGGGTGGTGGCGCCCAGACGGGTGGGCCCAACCAACTGCGCGTATTTCCACAGCGCGCCTGAGGTATAGAGTGTCTCGCGCGCGCCTTTCCAGTCGGCTTTGCGGGCTTCAAAGTCGGCGTCCGTCAGGTCGACGTTGATCTCACCCTTAAGGGCGTCGATGGTGATCATGTCACCGTCTTTCAGCATGGCAATCGGGCCGCCGTGGGCCGCTTCGGGCCCAACGTGACCGACGCAGAAGCCGCGCGTCGCACCAGAGAACCGGCCATCGGTGATCAGAGCGACCTTTTTGCCCATGCCCTGACCGGACAGGGCCGCCGTGGTGGCCAGCATTTCGCGCATGCCCGGCCCACCGGCGGGGCCTTCGTTGCGGATGACCAGGACTTCGCCTTCTTCATATTCGCGCTTCTGAACGGCGGCAAAGGCATCCTCTTCGCATTCAAAAATGCGCGCCGGGCCGGTAAAGACCTGCTGTTCTTCACCCATGCCAGCGACCTTCACAATGGCACCTTCGGGGGCGATATTACCCTTCAG
>DFBF01000262.1:26244-28281 GCA_002367285.1 Rhodobacteraceae bacterium UBA3087
GCCTTGCGCAGCTCTTTCATCACGACCGGCACACCGCCGACTTCGTACAGGTCTTTGGCCACATACTGACCACCCGGTTTCAGATCGACGAAATAAGGCGTGTCGCGGAAGATGTCACAGACGTCATCCAGGTCGAAATCAATCCCGGCCTCATGCGCAATCGCGGGCAGGTGCAGACCGGCGTTGGTCGAGCCACCGGTGCAAGCCACCACGCGGGCGGCGTTTTGCAGGCTTTCCAGGGTCACGATGTCACGCGCGCGGATGTTCTTGTCGATCAGGTTCATGACGGCACGACCCGAGGCCTCGCCATACATGTCGCGGCTGTCATAGGGCGCGGGCATGCCCGAGCTGTTGATCAGCGCCAGGCCGATTGCCTCGGACACACAGGCCATGGTGTTGGCCGTGAACTGACCGCCACAGGATCCCGAAGACGGGCACGCGACGCGCTCCATGACGTCCAGCTCGGCCTCGGACAAGTTGCCAGCCTGGTTTTCACCAACGGCTTCGAACAGGTCCTGAACGGTAATGTCTTTGCCTTTGTGGCGACCCGGCAGGATCGATCCGCCATAGATGAAGACGGACGGCGTGTTCAGACGCACCATGACCATCATCATGCCCGGCAGGGATTTGTCACACCCGGCCAGACCAACGATGGCGTCATAGCAGTGGCCGCGCATGGTCAATTCCACACTGTCCGCAATCGCTTCGCGAGAGGCAAGCGAGCTGCGCATGCCCTCGTGACCCATGGCGATACCGTCGGTGACGGTGATGGTGGTGAATTCGCGCGGCGTACCGGCGGCGGCCTTGACGCCCAGCTTGACGGCCTGGGCCTGACGGTTCAGCGCGATGTTGCACGGCGCGGCTTCGTTCCAGCAGGTCGCGACACCAACCAGCGGCTGGTGAATTTCTTCCTCGCTCAGCCCCATGGCGTACAGGTACGACCGGTGCGGCGCGCGCGCGGGGCCTTCGGTCACGTATCGGCTGGGCAGGTTGGATTTGAAGTTGCTAGCCATCTTGGCCTCCCGGGCAAAAAACTGTTCCAGATCGGCATAAAGGACAGGCCCGGCACGGGCAAGCGGGGTTTCAAGCGTCAAAGAGGCTTGCGAGGCGGATCACGTTGCCTAAGCTGCACCAAATGACGTGTAAGGAGTATCCCGTGACACAGCCCCCTTTTTGGCAACCGGCGCTGGAACGCGCACAAATCTGGCGCACCCTGGTGGGGATCGTCCTGATCTCGGCTGGCTATTTTGCCGCCACCTTTGGCATTTTCATCGCCGGAGCAGCCGCCCTGGACACCCAACCCGAGGCCCTGCTGTCGGGCGGCACCCCCGCGGGGGCTGCGGTGTTTTTCGCAACCTTCATCGGCTTTCACATCACCCTGTTGATCATCCTGCCGCTGCTGCACAAACGCCGGTATCGCAGCCTGTTTGGCCCCCTGATGGGCATGAATTGGCGCCAATTCCGGTACGGGCTGTATGTCACTGCCGGGCTGGGGCTGGTGTATTTCGCCTCGATGGGCGTGGAACAGCTGATCCTGCCCGAGGCCAAACGACCCGCAATCAGCCCCGCCACCCCCTTGCCCACCTGGGTCGCCTGGCTGATCCCGGCGCTGGTGCTGATCTTCATGCAATCGCTGGCCGAAGAGCTGGTGTTTCGCGGATACCTTTTGCAACAGCTGCGCGCGCGGTTTCGCAGTGTCTGGATCTGGGCGATCCTGCCGTCGACCCTGTTTGGCGCGCTGCATTTTGATGCGGGCACCTACGGCATAAACGCCTGGTTTTATGTGCTGAACACCGCGGTCATGGGCACAATCGCCTGCTTCATCACCCTGCGCACCGGCAATCTGGGCGCCGCCGCCGGGCTGCATTTCGCCAATAATGCGATGATGCTTTTGGTCGGAATTCAGGGCGACCTGGACGGGTTTTCCCTGCTGGCCATGGCCGCAGACCCGAAATCGGCTTACATGACCTGGTCGATCCTGTTCCAGACTGGCCTGTCGACGGTGGTCTTTGTGATCTGGTGGCGATGGATGAACAC
>DFBF01000262.1:28359-28509 GCA_002367285.1 Rhodobacteraceae bacterium UBA3087
AACGTCAACAAGGACCTCGGCGATGAACTGGATTTCCAACTACGTCCGCCCCCGGATCAACTCGCTGTTCTCGCGCCGCGAGGTGCCCGAGAACCTTTGGACCAAGTGCACGGAATGCGGCACCATGCTGTTTCACCGTGAACTGGCCGA
>DFBF01000300.1 GCA_002367285.1 Rhodobacteraceae bacterium UBA3087
GAAATGGGACGCGCTTCCGGTGCCGCGACTGCCCAAATGGCTGCGCAAACCGCTGTTGGCGGATTACGGCAAGCCCACGGTCGAGGCGATGGAGGCCGCGCATTTTGCGGGCGCCGCGCTGGACCTGACCAGCAAAGCACCGCTGGAGATGGGGGAAGCCCTGCCGACTGGATCAACGCGACTGCGCGATTTCGGCATGGTGTCGACCCTGCCCGGATTTGAGGCGGGCGATTGGTGGGTGCAAGACGCCGCCGCCGCCGTGCCTGCGCAGGTTTTGAACGTGTCAGCGGGCGAACGCGTGCTGGACCTGTGCGCCGCGCCGGGTGGCAAAACAATGCAGCTGGCGGCCGCGGGCGCAATTGTCACCGCCGTTGATATTTCCGCCGGACGCATGGCGCGGGTTGATGAAAACCTGACCCGTTGTGGTTTGACCGCCGAGGTTATTGTGGCCGACGCACTGGAATACGAGGCCGCCCCGTTTGACGCGATCCTGCTGGACGCGCCCTGTACGGCGACCGGCACGATCCGGCGTCACCCGGACCTGCCCTATGCCAAGGACGGCAGCGATTTCCCGCATCTGTTCGAATTGCAGGAACACCTGATCGACCGCGCCTGGGGGCTGCTGAAGCCCGGCGGGCGTCTGGTGTTTTGCACATGTTCGCTGTTGATTGATGAGGGCGAAGAACAGGTGCGCGACGCGATGCTGCGCCTGCCCGACATGAAACCCGACCTTGAGGCATTGAAAATCCCTGGCATCAACCCGGATTGGATCGGCCCCGAAGGCCTGCGCCTGCGCCCGGATTTCTGGGCCGACAAGGGTGGCATGGACGGGTTCTTTATCGCGGCTTTCCGCAAGCCAGCGTGATTGCCGTCTGATACCGCATGACAGCGCGGCGCAAGCGGCGTATGCTGCGCACAAGATTTCCCATCAAGGGCAACGAGCGAGGCGCAGGTGTCGCAACATCAGGATGTTTTTTCCCGACGCCGGGTGCGCTGGGCGAATCGGTGGCACGCCCGCCGGGCCGCACGTGCGCGCCCTGCAACGGGCTTTGTGTCCCAACCTGAACCGCGCACCATCGGGTCTTATGCCCGTGGCAAACAGCTGGTCGCCGGGAACTTCCTGTTCGCCGGTCACCATATTGCTGATGCCGAGGCCTCGATCTGGCAAATTGACGCGCCCTCGTCGGGCTTTGCCGAGGAATTGCAGGGCTTTACCTGGCTGGATGATCTGGCCTCGCTGGGCGATCATGAAGCACGAAAACGGGCGCAGGCCTGGTTGTCGGGCTGGATTGACATGTACGGCAAGGGCACCGGGCCGGGCTGGACGCCGGACCTGACCGGGCGCCGCCTGATCCGCTGGATCAACCACGCGCTGTTCCTGATGAGCGGGCAGGAGGGCGACGACAGTTTCAATTTCTTCCGCTCGCTGGGCCAACAGACGATTTTCCTGTCCAAACGCTGGCAGGCCTCGGCCCCCGGATTGCCCCGGTTCGAGGCCCTGACCGGGTTGATATATGCCGGGCTGTCGCTGACGGGCATGGAAGAACACGTCACACCTGCGATGCAAGCGCTGGCGCGTGAATGTGACGAACAGATCGACGGCGAAGGCGGCATCCCGACCCGCAACCCCGAAGAATTGCTGGAGGTGTTCACCCTGTTGAACTGGGCCGCCTCTGCGCTGTCCGAAGGCGGTCGCATGGCAGCGGCAGAGCATCTGGCCGCGATTGAACGTATCGCGCCGACCCTGCGCGCTTTGCGTCATGCGGATGGTGGCTTGGCGCGGTTTCACGGCGGTGGACGGGGGCTTGAAGGCCGCCTGGATCACGCGCTGGCCACATCCGGCGTGCGGGCCACGGCGAACCTGGGCCTGTCGATGGGATATGCGCGGCTGAGCGCGGGGCGCACGTCGATCATCATGGATGCCGCCGCGCCACCTGCGGGCCTGGCCTCGGCCAATGCACATGCGTCGACCTTGGCGATCGAGGTCACTTCGGGCCGTCGACCGTTGTTGGTCAACTGTGGGTCGGGCGCGCAGTTCGGCGAAGAATGGCGCAAGGCGGGGCGCGCAACGCCGTCGCACAGCACGCTGGGCCTGGCGGGGCTGTCTTCGGCCCGGTTGGGCCCGGTCACACAGTCGGGTGGTCAGGAGCGATCTTTGATCATCGACGCCCCCAAGGATGTGCGCATTCAACAGATCACCGAAGACGGTCTGGCGGGCTATGTTGCCGGGCACGACGGGTATCTGCGCAGCCATGGCCTGACCCACATTCGCCGGATTGAACTGACCGTCGATGGGCGTGACATCCGGGGCGAAGATACCGTCGCAGCGATTGGCGAGGCCGAACAGGCCGCGTTCTCGCGTGCGTTGGACAGGGTCAAGCTGCAAGGCGTGCCCTTCAAGATCCATTTCCACCTGCACCCGGATGTGGACGCGGAACTGGACCTGGGTGGTACGGCGGTGTCTTTGGCGCTGAAAAGCGGTGAAATCTGGGTGTTCCGCTTTGAAGGTGTCGGCGAGTTGACGCTGGAAAACAGCGTTTACCTTGAAAAGAACCGTTTAAAGCCGCGTGCGACGAAACAAATGGTTCTATCTGGGGCCGCAATGGATTATGCGACGCGCATCCGCTGGTCTCTGGCCAAGGCGCAGGACACACCGTCCGCGATACGCGATCTTGAGCGGGAGGATCCGGCGGGGCTGCCATAGTACACCCGAGGGGACCCACATGACCGACCTGACACCCGTGCGCCGCGCGCTGATTTCCGTATCTGACAAGACCGGGCTGATCGACCTGGGCAAGGAGTTGGAGGCCCGGGGCGTCGAGATCCTGTCGACCGGTGGTTCCGCCAAGGCCCTGCGCGATGCGGGTGTGACGGTGAAAGACGTGGCCGACATCACGGGATTTCCGGAAATGATGGACGGGCGCGTGAAAACGCTGCACCCCAATGTGCATGGCGGTCTGCTGGCGCTGCGTGACAACCCCGAACATGTCGCCGCGATGGACGAACATGGCATTGGCGCCATCGACCTGTTGGTGGTGAACCTGTACCCGTTCGAGGCCACCGTGGCCGCCGGTGCCGATTATGACACTTGCATCGAAAACATCGACATTGGTGGGCCGGCGATGATCCGCGCGGCGGCCAAGAACGCGGCCTTCGTGAACACGGTTGTGGACGTTGAAGATTACGCGAAGCTGTTGGGTGACATGGACCAGCACAATGGGTCGACCTGCCCCAAGTTCCGCAAGAAGCTGTCGCAAAAGGCCTATGCGCGCACCGCAGCCTATGATGCCGCCGTCAGCAACTGGATGGCCGATCAGTTGAACCTTGAAGCCCCCAAGCGGCGCGCCTTTGCCGGTGAGCTGGCCCAGACGCTTCGGTATGGCGAGAACAGCCACCAGAAAGCGGCGTTTTACACCGACGGCACCGGGCGCCCCGGCGTTGCCACCGCGCAGCAGCTTCAGGGTAAGGAGCTGTCTTACAATAACATCAACGACACCGANNGCGGCGTTTGAATTGGTGGCGGAGTTCGCCCCCGAAAACGGCCCGGCGGTTGCGATCATCAAACACGCCAACCCCTGTGGTGTGGCCGTGGGGGACACGCTGGTCGAGGCCTATCAGAAGGCATTCGACTGTGACCGCACGTCTGCTTTCGGCGGCATTGTCGCGCTGAACCAACCGCTGGACGCCGGAACCGCCGCCAAGATTGTTGAGATCTTCACCGAGGTGGTGATTGCACCGGGCGCATCGGACGAGGCGAAAGAGATTTTTGCCGCCAAAAAGAACCTGCGTCTGTTGCTGACAGACGGCTTGCCCGATCCGCGCGCCGCGATGAAGACCTATAAACAGGTCGCTGGTGGCATGTTGGTTCAGGACAAGGATGTCGGCCATGTGCCCGCCGAGGACCTGAAGGTCGTGACCAAGAAGGCGCCGACCGATGCGCAGATGGCCGACCTGCAATTCGCCTGGAAGGTTGCGAAGCACGTCAAGTCGAACGCCATCGTCTATGTGAAAAACGGCGCGACCGTAGGGGTCGGTGCGGGCCAGATGTCGCGTCTGGACAGCGCCAACGTGGCGGCGGCAAAAGCCGCGCGCATGGCGACCGAGCTGGGGTTGGACGAAAGCCTAGCCAAGGGCAGCGCTGTTGCATC
>DFBF01000282.1:0-1623 GCA_002367285.1 Rhodobacteraceae bacterium UBA3087
TCGCGCAGCAAGCCTGACCGGGGTGTTTTGATTTACACGCTCGAAGCGCGAAATCCCGCCGGTGAGATGGTTATGAGCGTTGAGACCCCGGTGATGGTCCAGCGCCGAAAGGAAGACTTGAAATGACTATGCTACAAGACGAAGACCTACGGCTTTTGCGCGACAGCGTTGGTACGCTGCTGGATCGGGCGGGTGGACTTGGGCGCGCCCGCAGCGTGCGTGATGGCGATACGCCCTGGGACGCGGGTATCTGGCAGGAACTGGCTGCTGCCGGCGTCCTGGGGGCCGCAGCCCCCGAAGAGACCGGGGGGCTTGGTATGGGGCTGGCGGCAGCTGGCGTCGTGGCCGAAGAGATCGGTCGCGTGATCGCGCCTGAACCGGTGGTGCCGACAATCGGGCTGGCAATAGGGCTGATGCAGCGGCTGTGCCCGCAGGATCCGATGCTGGAAGCCGCCATCGCTGGCGATGTCATGTTGGCCGTGGCCTGGCAGGAACGCTGTGCGACGGGCCTATCGGATGTTATCGAATGCCGTTTTGATGGAACCACGCTGACCGGCAGTAAGGATTGGGTGGTGGGGGCCAGTGGTGCGAACCATGTTCTGGTCATCGCCGAGGGCCCGCAAGGCCCGGCTCTGGTGCGCATCGCGGCGAATGCGTCTGGTCTGGTGATGCGGCCCCGGCCGCAATCGGATGCCAGCGCGCTGTGGGGCATGAGCTTTGCGGACATCCCGGCAGAGGTGCTGGCCGAAGGCGCGCAGGTCACTGATGCGTTGACCAATGCCGTTGCGGATACGACCGCATTAGCCGCCGCCGAACTGGTCGGGCTAAGCGGTGCGGCGCTGGCGCTGACGCTGGAATATATCAAAACCCGCGAACAATTTGACAAGCCGATTGGTTCGTTTCAGGTGATTCAGCACCGGGCCGTAGACATGCATGTCATGCAGGAAGTTTCCCAGGCCGCCGTACGCGAAGCGCTGGCCGCGATGGATCAAGCCGGTTCGACGCTAGAACGAGTGCGACAGGCAAGCCGCGCCAAGGCCCGTGCCTGTACCGCTGCGCAAAAAATCACCCGAGAGGCGATCCAGCTGCATGGCGCGGTCGGGTACACGGATGAATTCGATGTCGGCTTGTTGCTGAACCGGGCACTTGTCCTGTCGGCTTGGCTGGGGGATGCGGCGTTTCATCGCCGCCGCTGGCTGGATGCAAATGAAAAAGAGGTGGCCGCGCAATGACCGACTGGAACGCAATGAGCGACGAAGAGTTTCGCCAAGAAGTCAGGGCCTTTTTCGAGGTCGAATATCCCGTAGAGCTACGTCATCTGCCACACCGGCCCAGGTTCGCCGAGATTGAGCACTGGCATGTGAAGCTACACGCCAAAGGCTGGGTCGCACCCGCCTGGCCCATCGAATTTGGTGGCATGGGCTTGGAGGCGGCCAAACTGCTGATCTTTTACGAAGAACAGCAGCGTTATGGCGTCAACCGGGGCCGCGACATGGGAATCCAGATGGTTGGCCCGCTGATCATCAAATTCGGAACCCAGGCGCAAAAGGACTATTGGCTGCCACGTATCTTGAGCTGTGAAGACATCTGGTGTCAGGGGTATTCCGAACCCGGTGCCGGGTC
>DFBF01000282.1:1649-15415 GCA_002367285.1 Rhodobacteraceae bacterium UBA3087
ATCAACGGCCAGAAGATCTGGACCACGATGGCGCATGACGCCACCCATATCTTCATGCTCGTGCGCACCGATCCGGATGCGCCGAAAAAGCAGCAAGGCATCAGCTTTGTTCTGGCCGACATGGATCAGACAGGCGTCGACGTGCGCACGATCACCACGTTGGCTGGCGAGACCGAGTTTTGCGAAGTGTTTTTTGACAATGCCCGGGCCCCGCGCGCCAATCTGGTGGGCGAGATCAACAAGGGTTGGAGCATGGCCAAGGCGCTGCTCAGCTTTGAGCGGATATTCATCGGCTCACCCGGCCTTGCGCAGAATGCACTGGGTCAGCTTGAAACTTTTGCCCGTGGTCGCGGTGCCTTTGACGACCCAGTGTTTCGGGATCACTACGCCGAGGTGGCGCTGGATGTTGAAGACCACGCAGCCCTTTACAGCTACTTTGCCGATCAGCTTAAGCGCGGAGAAACATTGGGAGCAGATGTCTCGATGTTGAAAATCTGGGTGACCGAGACCTATCAGCGGATATCGGAACTGATGATCGAGGTCGCAGGCCCCGATGGTGGCAGTATCGGGCCGCTGCAGGTGGGCAATGTAAGTGTCGATGTGCTTGCCAGTTTTTACAAAGCGCGGCCAACAACAATCTACGGCGGCTCGAACGAAATCCAACGAAATATCTTGTCCAAGGCCGTTTTGGGCCTGTGACGATCACTTGCCAAACAGAGGAAACTAAAATGTTTGACTACGCAACGAAGTACCCGAAATTGTCTTTCGACTACCCGGCAGATCGCGTTTTGCGCATCACTTTTGACCGGCCTGAAACCTATAACTCGGTTGATGCCGAAACCCACACTCAAATGACCGACATCTGGATCGACATTGACCGCGATCAGGACATCAATGCAGTGATCGTTACGGGCCGGGGCAAAGCGTTTTCGGCAGGCGGCGACTTCAGCCTGATCGAAGGCATCACTGGGAATTTCGACACGGTGATGAAGACCTGGAAAGAAGCCAAGGATCTGGTTTACAACATCATCAATTGTAACAAGATCATTATCTCGGCGATCAACGGCCCGGCGGCTGGTGCGGGTCTTGTTGTGGGTATCCTTGCCGATATTTCCATCGCGGGCAAACGCGCCAAAATCGTAGATGGCCACCCGCGTTTGGGTGTCGCTGCGGGCGATTGCGCCTCGATCATCTGGCCGCTGCTGTGCGGCATGGCCAAAGCCAAATATTATCTGCTGACCTGCAAACCGATCACTGGCGAAGAGGCCGACCGTATCGGCATGGTGTCGATGTGCGTCGAGGATGACGAACTTGAACAGATCTCGATTGATACGGCTATTCAAATGGCTACGGGGTCGCAAAGCGCGCTGCGGTGGACCAAATATTCGCTGAACAACTGGCTGCGCCAGGCCGGGCCTATCTTTGACGCTTCGACCGCGCTGGAGATGCTGGGCTTTATGGGCGATGACGTAAAAGAAGGTGTACTTTCACACCGCGAAAAACGCGCGCCAGAGTTCCGCAAAGATTGCCCGCTCTAGGTCAACCAGCACAAGGGAGGCCAGCATGTCTGACGCTGTCTATAAGGAAATGCCAGAGCCTATTGCAAAGCTGCCCAAGTGGCATCGGGGCTGAAGGCACGGTTTGACAAAGCGGGTTTTGACCCATCCAAGGTTTCATCACTGGCGGATCTCTCCCGCCTGCCGGTGATAAAAAAATCGGAGTTGCTTACGCTCCAGAGAGCGAACCCGCCTTTCGGTGGGTTCCTCGCCGCCGATCCCAAAGAGGTATCGCGCATCTATGTGTCTCCGGGCCCAATATTTGAGCCGTCGTTTGTCCGATGACGCGGCGCAGTCCGTGGTGCGACCGTGGTTCCGGGAGGAACTGGAAACTGTGAATTGCAGGCCCAGATCATTCGTGAAACCGGCGTCACGTCAATCCGCGCCAGCACCGCGTTTTTTCTGGCGTTGGGCGATCCGGTGGTCGAAACCTTTGGCCGCGACGCCTGGACCGTGAAATCCGCTTTTCCGGGCGGAGAAATGGGCGACTGGAAGGCCAAGCGCCGCCGGATCGAAACCGACTATGGCAGAAAAACCTGGGCAGCCTATGCCACCGCCGATCTGGGGCTTGTCGGCATGAGGACGGTGGCGATGGGTATCTGGTTCACCCTGACCGGATCGTGCAGATATGTGACCCAGAAACCGGCGCACCATTGGCGGATGGCGAAACGGGCGAGATCAGCGTAACCGCATGCCAGGCTGATTGGCCGATGATCCGGTCCGGCACCAACGACAGTGCCTATGCGCTCGGCAGCGAGGCGGATGGTCGGGGCACGCGACGTTCGGCGATACAAGGCAGAGTAGGAGCCGCGGGAAAAGTACGCGAGATATTTGTGTTTCCGCGGGTAATTGAAGAGGTGGCCATGGCGACACCCGGCGTTGCAGCCGCTCAGGCCGTGGTCATGCGCGAAAACAACTGCGATATGTTGCGTCTGCCAATAAGCTGGAAAACAGCGGCGACAAAGACGCTAGCGAGGACGCGGTAAAAAAGGGCCTTTCATATATCGGCCCGCGTTCGCGCCGATACGGTCGAGTTTGTTGATGAACTCCCCGAAAGTGCCGAATTGATAGTTAATCCGAAAGACGTTTGAAATCCGTTGGGACATCAGAGGTGTCGATTCAGCTGGCATCCCGTACTGTGATGGGGGCAATTCCGCGAAACAGGGCATTACCAATGCGCAGTGCAGTATTGGCCAGATCAACGCCAAGGTCATCGAGTTGGGTATCGGACAACTGACCGGTCAGGGTGATCGCGCTAAGCCCATAACGCGGACGATCTAGGTGGTCGGTGACGACAGAGGCAACACTATCCACCCCGACATACAATTTTCCCTTATCCAAACCATATCCGCGCTGCCCGGCCTCTGCAACATCACGCAGGTACTCATCTTCGGTTACAGGCGCTTGCCACTGCACTTCGGCAAAGTGCCGGCGCAATTCAGCGGCTTTCAGGTTCTGCACCGATGCAATGATGCGTCCAACTGCGCCGGCCATGGCCGGTAGACGTTTGCCAACCGGCAAATCAACACGGACAGATCGCGATTCAAAGCTGCGGTCCAGCAGGACAACCCGACCATCATCAGTGATCTGCCATAGGCAGAACAGTGCGTTGTAACCTTGCGCGAGTCGGTCAAGCTCGGGTTTGAACAGGTCGCTGTGGCTGGTGCCAAGCAGACCAAGGGCCAGCTCGATGACCCCAAAACCTAATTGATAGGTTTTGGAATCCGCGTCGAAAACCACAATGTTTTCGGCAACCAAAGTGCGCAGAATGTTGAAGCACGTAGAGGTATTGGTTTCTGTTGCGCGGGCCACTTCGGTTGCGCCGGCTGGTGATCCATTTTGGGCAAGATGTCGTAGAACGCGCAGCGCCTGCACAACCGCCCCAACGGGGCGGGGCGGGGTTTTTGTTTTTTCGTCCTGCATGGCGGTCTCCGGATTTCGTCCAGCCTACGTTAGCGCGTTGCTGTAATGGATGTTCGGACATATTGCCAGCATTTAGGCCAATAGCCCGATTAGCCGGGCAACTCCAATACCTGTTTCGCAATGATGTTGCGCTGAATTTCAGCGGTGCCACCATAGATTGTGGTAGGGCGCGCCTGCAGGAATTGACCGGCAGGGTTCAGCGCGCCTTGAGCAAAGATCGGGTCAACCAGCCCGGCGGCCTCGCCCGCGATGTCCATCATGGTGCTGGAAATGCGCTGAAACAGTTCCGATTGGCTGATTTTGAGCAGCGAAATTTCCGATCCAACCGGATTGCCCTGTGCAATCTCGCGCAGGAAAGACGCAAACAACAGCTTGTGATCGGCCAAATCCAGAGCGTATTGCGCGATCTGGTCGGACAGAACAGGATCATCGGCAACGCCCAGTTTTTCGGCGAGCATGACCAGTCGGCTTAGCGCATAACCTGCTTGCCGGGGCGAACCGAGAAACAGACGTTCGAACCCCAACAGGGCCTTGGCCATGGTCCAGCCCTGGTTGATCTCGCCAACCAGATTTTCGGCCGGGACACGCACGTTGTCTAAAAACACCTCGCAGAATTCATCATGCATTTCGAGGTTCAGGATCGGGCGCACAGTGACGCCGGGCGCATCCATCGGCACCAAGATGAAACTGATCCCGCGTTGTTTTTTGACGGTCTTATCCGTGCGCACCAGCAGGAAAATCCAGTTGGCATCATTTGCCAGCGTGGTCCAGGTTTTCTGCCCGTTGATCACCCATTCGTCGCCGTCCAGCTCTGCCGAGGTGCGCAGGCTGGCCAAATCTGATCCCGATCCGGGTTCGCTGTAACCCTGACACCAGATGTCCTGACCGGCCAGAATGCGCGGCAAGAAATGGGCCTTTTGCGCTTCGGTGGCATATTTAATCAGCAGCGGTCCCAACAGGGAAATGCCGTGGTCATTCAGCCGTGCGGCACCGTGGCGTTCAAATTCCTCTGTCAGGATGACATGTTTTTCGGGCGACAGGCCCATGCCACCATATTCGCGCGGCCACCCCGGTGCCAGCCAGCCCTTGTCGGACAACAGCTTGTACCAGGGCCAATTTTCTTTCAAATGCAGGCGCAGCGGCGGGTTGCGCAATTCTGGCGGGTAATTGGCCTCAATCCAGGTGCGTATTTCGGTGCGGAACGCGGCGTTATCCAGCGTGTTCATGTCTTTATCAGTCACTGGCGTGTTCATTGGCCGACCCCTTTTTCGTTATAAAATCGGCGACGGTGCATTGACTGGCCGCCAAAGCTGGCCTGCAACGTCATGTTTTTGCGTAGGAAAAGGCCAATATCGGCTTCGTCGGTATAGCCAATGCCGCCATGCAGCTGCACTGCCTGACGGCAGATCACATCCGCCGCCCGCGAGGCACGGGCACGGGCGCGCGATACCTCGGCGCGACGTGCCGCACCAGTGGCGCCATCATCGATTGCCGCCGTTGCACCGGCGATGGAAACGCGTAGCAGTGACAGCTCCAGATAAAGATCAACCATACGGTGCTGAAGCGCCTGATAGCTGCCAATCGGTTTGCCAAATTGCTGGCGGGTTTTCAGGAAATCCAGCGTCAGCTCATAGCTCGCTTCGGCGACGCCCTGCAGATAGGCAGCTGTGGCCAGTGTCGCGTCTTCCCAGGTGTCAGGGTTATCGTTGCTAACCTGTTCGGCTGCGGCACCATCAAAATGCAGCGTGCCAAGGTGGCCGCCGTCATGGGTGTTGGCGCAATCCATGGTCAGCCCGTCTGCGGAAGCATCGATCAGCGCATAATCGCCGGCATCAAGACGCACCAGAAACGCGTCGGCACCCGCGGCCATCGGCACATGAACCGCTGTTCCATACAGCTTTCCAGCGCGCAATTCGGTGGGGCTGTCCGCACTGCAAGACAGGGCTGGCAATACGATGCGGCGGCCCTCCACAACCTCGGTCAGTGCCGCATCAGGCAACATCCCAAGCGCGCCAATTGCGCCGATTAGCGGCTCGGGCACCAATGCCCGACCCAATTGCTGAGCCAGGGCGCAATATTCAGACACCCCCATTCCCAGGCCACCCCGATCTTCGGGCAGACGCAGGGAAAGCCAGCCCAGCTCTGCAAATTCGGACCATTGGGCGCGATCAAAACCGGGGCTGGAGAACCGCAGGCCGCGCGCACGCGCGACGCCGTCGGCCAAAGCCGCCGCAGCGCTTTCGCTTATCATGCGCGAATTTTCTTCGCGCTCAGAAATGGAAGTGTTGAGTGTCATGGTGTTTACGCAGCTTTCGTGGAATGTGTATCAGCCCGGTTTTCGGGCATTGGCAAGGCGGCCTTAGACAGGGTCCCAGCTGAGAACATCTGCCGAGACCTCAAGCGGGTAAAAGCTGGCCTGTAAGGCGGGCATACCGTGTTCGGCAATGGTTTCGGGGCTCCAACCGCCATCGCGGTGTACCGTGCGCAAGGGGCGCGACTGGCCCATCAGCATGATCTCGTTATTGCGCGAGGCAAAGATCTGCCCGCTCACGCCCGCCGCCGCGTCCGAGGCCAGATAGATCGCCAGGGCCGCCACTTTCTCGCCCTTCATTTCCTTCAGCTTGGCAACGCGGGCTTCCTGTTCAGCGCTGTCGACCTTGATCGACGACGTCATCCGGCTCCAGGCGAAGGGGGCGATGCAATTGGACCGCACACCAAATCGCTGCATGTCCAGTGCAATGGATTTCGACAACCCGACAATGCCCAGTTTGGCGGCCGAATAATTGGCCTGCGCCAGATTTCCGATCAAGCCGGATGTCGATGTCATGTGAACACATGAACCGGAATTCTGCGCGCGAAACTGTTCGGCTGCGGCGCGGCTGACGTTAAAGCTACCCATCAGGTGAACCCGGATCACCGCCTCGAAATCCTCGGCTGTCATCTTATGGAAAAAGCCGTCCCGCAAAATGCCTGCGTTATTAATGACGGCATCAAGCCGTCCGAATTTTTCGATTGCTTCGTCGACCATGGTTTGTGTGGCTTTAGCATCGGCAACATTGGCGCGGCTGGCCATGGCCTGGCCGCCTGCTGCTGTAATTTCGTTGACGACGGCCGCCGCGGCATCCGTGGATTCGGATGCCCCGCTCAGCGAGGCACCGATGTCGTTGACCACAACATTTGCGCCGTGCTCAGCGGCCATCAAGGCGATTGCGCGCCCGATTCCGCCACCCGCTCCGGTGACGAGTACAGTTTTTCCATTCAGAGTTCGGGTTGGCATTTTGGTCGACCTTTCAGGGCGTTAGTTGCTTGCAACGCGGGATTTCAAGTGCAGAAAAAATCTGCATTTTTTGAAAGCGCAATTGAAAAGCAGTTGCTTGCCTTGAATACTGGGCAATCAGAAATTCTGCAATAAAAAAGATATTCTGCATAAAGAAATCGCCAAATTTGCATGGCAATCCGGTGACCATCCATGGGAACCGCGCCGATGCCGAGAGGCGAATTGTCTTAGAGAAGGCCTCGGCGGTATTGGGAGGGGGTAACGCCGTAGCTGGATTGAAAGGACCGAGTCATATGGCTCTGATCCGAGAACCCGGCCTGAGCTGCGATCACCTTCAGGGGTTTTTGAGAATGAGACATCAGTTCCTTGGCATTTTCCAGGCGATCGTTCATCAGGAATTTGTGTGGAGGCGTGCCAAATTCTTCCTTGAATTTGCGGGCAAAATGAAAGGGGCTCAGATTCAACGCCGCCGCCATCTCCGACAGGGTTATGTTGCGCGAAGTGTTTTCACGGATGAAATCTAGTATTACCCGACGCTCGCAGGCTTTGAATCTGCCGGAAGCCGGCGGTTCGCTGAAACGGGTTTGGGCATAGTTGCGCAGAAGATGAATGCAGCATTGGATCCGTAGCGATTCGACGAGAAGTGACCCGCCAATTGCGCCCTTGAGCAACTCAGCTTTCAACATTTGAGCGATCTGAGGAAGAATGCAATCTTCGGCGCGAACCTGGTCGTTTATCTCAATATCTTCAATGTCACATTCGAATATTTCTCCGGCGACATCATTGATAGCTTCGTGCGAAAGGTAAATATGTGAAACGCTGATCGGTCGGTCCCAGGCCCACTGCGACTGCTCTGCACGCGTCAGTATCGACACCACGCCTCCTTCGACGGTCTCCTGCTGGTGTTTGCCGCTAGCGCGACGGCGCATCAATGCCTTGGATCCTTCATAGGTGACAATCATGTAGTCGCGCATTTGTGGGATTGTGACGTCCAGTTCGAGATAGTCATATCCTCTGATCTCTAGGCCGGAATTTTTGTGGAACCCACTATGAAAGGTCAGATTTCCAGGAATCCACTCTTGAATACGGTCCGGTGCAACCAATTCGTTCATATTGCCCTCCCTATTGCGCTGCGTTCCGGGCAACAGAAACATGCCTTCCAAGATCAATTCAGCGCCATTAAACTACTGTACTCCCAAGAAAAGGGAGCTGCCCAAGCTGCAACATAAGGCTTGACTGGCGGAAATGCAATTCTGGCATTAGAATGAGGGCCGTGCAAAAGTCTGCAATGCAAGGCGGCCGCGGCTTGGGTGTTGGCGAGAAGTCGCCTTTTGTCTTCCCGTAATATAGGTGTTTTTCGACTTGCTACCCTCTTGGCAATTCTCTACAAAGAATTCAATTCCGCATGCAAGATGAGCGATGCCGCCACCTTTACTTACCAAAATCAAGGCGCAAAGGTGTTGCATCTCTGCTTGTCTGGGAAAGAAAGAAATCTCCGTGGGACAATCTAATACTGTGATCAAGCAACCGCAACGCTGGCTGGACAAGTTGTTTCCCCCGGCTTCGGTGGCTGTTGTGGGGGCATCATCCGATCCGGAAAGAAAAGGCGGTCGCCTGATCGGCTGTCTTTTGCGGGCGGGGCCCAAGGGGTGGGGATATCGCGTCAATCCGAATCGCGACGCTGCCCCCCGTATTTTGGTGCTTACAGAGCAAAGCGCCGCTAGTGTCAAAAGTTTAGAGAATAGCCCGATTTTGTTGCGCATAGCTGGAGTTGCCGCGCTTGACGCGTCGATCCTGCCGCGCTTGACCTAACAGAAAGTCTAATACCATGGCAAAACGCAAAGACAAACTGACCTCCGACATCGGCTGGAGTACCGCTGATACGATCCGCGTGCGCGGGCTGGATTTGCCCAATGAGATTTTGGGGCACATGAATCTAGGTGATGTGGCGTTCCTGCAACTGACTGGGCGAAAGGCGACGCCTGAGGAATCCAAGGTCTTCAATGCCATCGTGATCACTCTGGTCGAACACGGCATCACTCCGTCGGCGATTGCCGCGCGGATGACATATATGGGCGCGCCGGAATCGTTGCAGGCGGCTGTTGCTGCTGGGCTTTGCGGGTTGGGCACGGTGTTTGTCGGCTCGATGGAGGGCGCGTCAAAGATGCTCTACGAGGCGTTGCCGCAGGACAAGCTGGGCACCGGTGTTGATCTGGATGCGCTGGCGACTGAAACCGTGGCCGGTTTTCGCGCGCGCAAGGCGATTGTGCCGGGGTTGGGGCATCCGGTGCACAAGCCGGTTGATCCGCGCACGCCGCGACTGTTTGAAATTGCCGCCGAGAATGGCAAATCAGGCGAATACATCGCCCTGATGCAGAAAATTCAAACCGAGGCCGAGGCCCGATCGGGCAAGATGCTGCCGATCAATGCCACCGGTGCGATTGGTGCGATCTGCTGCGAGTTTGGCTTCCCTTGGAAAATCGTGCGCGGCTTTGGCGTGATGGCCCGCGCCATCGGGCTGGTTGGCCATATCCTTGAGGAAAGCGAGAACCCGATTTCCTATGATATCTGGCAGCGTGTGGAAGAGGAAATTCTGGAAACCAGCGGGCCGGGGGCTGGCTGATGACCGCGCCGCAGGGGGATGATGCCGGGATGCGGCCACTGGACGACATTCTGGTGGTCAGCCTGGAACAGGCGGTTTCCGCCCCCTATTGCACGCGGCTATTGGGCGATCAGGGCGCGCGGGTGATCAAGGTTGAACGCCCTGATGGCGGCGATTTCGCGCGCACCTATGACACCCGCATTCATGGTGAAAGCAGCTATTTCATCTGGGGCAACCGATCCAAGGAAAGCCTGACGCTGGATCTGAAAACGCCCGAGGCGATTGCCGCGTTGAAATCCATGCTGGCGCGCGCCGATGTGTTTGTGCAGAACCTTGCCCCCGGCGCAGCTGAACGGCTGGGTCTAGGGCAGGCCGAGCTGCGCAAAGAAAACCCACGCCTGATTACCTGTTCGATTTCCGGCTTTGGGCCGGGCGGGCCGTATGACGGGCGCAAGGCCTATGATTTGCTTATTCAGGCCGAGGCCGGTTTGTTGTCGATTACCGGCACGCCGGACACACCCGCGAAATCAGGCATTTCCATCGCCGATATCTGCTCCGGAGTCACCGCCTATCATTCGATCCTGTCCGCACTTTTGATGCGCGCCAAAACCGGGACGGGCGATCATATCGAAATCTCGATGCTCGAAGCGATGGCCGAGTGGATGGGCTATCCGATGTATTATGCCTATGACGGTGCCCCGCCGCCGTCGCGCACCGGTGCCGGGCATGCCACAATTTACCCCTATGGCCCATTTGAAACCTTGGATGGTCAGGTGCTGTTCGGGTTGCAGAATGATCGTGAATGGAAGGCATTCTGCGAGCAGGTTCTGGAACGCCCCGACATGGCGCTTGATCCCCGGTTTGTTGGCAACTCCGGGCGGGCCGATCATCGCGATGCGATTGCGGTGGTGATTGGTGACGTATTGCCGAAACTTACCACGACCGAGGCGCTGTCCCGGCTGGATAAGGCCGGGATTGGCACCGCCGAGGTGCGCGATATGGCCGGGCTGTGGGCGCATCCGCAACTGGCCGCGCGCGGGCGTTGGCAGCAGATCGACACGCCAGCTGGGGCCGTGCCCGCGCTGACCCCGACGAGCGGACAAGGCTGGCAGCCACAGATGGCCCCGGTGCCGCGCCTTGGCGAACACACCCAACAAATATTGAAAGAATTCGGACTGGAGGTTGCGCCAGACGCCGCCGCCACCCCGAAAACAGGAGCATAACCACAGTGAAAACCTCAGCCCCCGACACCCATGATGACCTGCGCGACGCGCTGCGTGCGCTTTTTGCCGGGTTTCCCCCGGAATATCACCGCAAACACGGTGCCGCGGAAACATATCCCGCAGAATTCGTCGATGCTCTGACCGAGGCCGGTTGGCTGGCGGCAATGATCCCCGAAGAATTCGGCGGCTCGGGGCTTGGCCTGACCGAGGCCAGCATCGTGATGGAAGAGATCAACCGATCAGGCGGCAACGCCGGGCATTGCCACGGTCAGATGTACAATATGGGCACCTTGCTGCGCCATGGATCGGACGTGCAAAAGCAGAAGTATCTGCCGGGCATCGCCTCGGGCAAACTGCGGCTGCAATCCATGGCGGTGACCGAACCGACAACCGGCACCGACACCACCAAGCTGAAAACCACCGCCGTGAAGAAGGGCGACCGCTATGTTATCAACGGCCAAAAGGTCTGGATCAGCCGGTTGCAGCATTCCGACCTGATGATCCTGCTGGCACGCACCACGCCGCTGGCCGAGGTCAAGCGCAAGTCGCAGGGCATGTCGATCTTTATCGTCGATCTGAAGGATGCAATTGGCAATGGGATGGAGATCCAGCCGATCGACAATCTGGTGGGCCACGAAACCAACGAAGTGTTTTTTGACAACCTCGAAATCCCGGCCGAAAACCTGATCGGCGAAGAAGGGCGCGGGTTTCACCATATCCTTGACGGGCTGAATGCCGAACGCACGCTGATTGCCGCCGAGTGCATTGGCGATGGCTATTGGTTCGTCGAAAAGTCACGCGATTATGCCTGCGAGCGGGTGGTTTTCGACCGCCCCATCGGGAAAAATCAGGGCGTTCAGTTTCCGATCTCAAAATCCTATGTCGCCATCGAGGCCGCCAATCTGATGCGGTTCGAGGCGTGCAAACGCTTTGACGCTGGGCTCGATTGCGGTGCGCAGGCCAATATGGCCAAGCTGCTGGCCGCCGATGCTTCATGGGAGGCTGCCAATGCCTGCATCCAGACCCACGGTGGTTTTGGCTTTGCCCGCGAATATGATGTCGAACGCAAGTTCCGCGAAACCCGACTGTATCAGGTCGCGCCGATCTCGACCAATCTGATCCTGTCTTATGTCGGCGAGCATATCCTTGGAATGCCGCGGTCATTTTAAGGACAGATGATGGAAAACAATCTGGATATAGCGCATTTACAGGGTTGGATCGGGCGATCTGAGACGGCTTCGGAAACGGTCAGCGATGCGTTGGTGTCGCGGTTTCGGGCGACGTTGGGCCAGTGGTTGGCCGATCCGGGGCCGGGCAACGTGCCGCTGGGGCTGCATTGGTGTCTGACGCAACCGGTGGCGGCGCAAACGGCGCTTGGGCCTGACGGGCACCCGACGCGGGGCGGGTTTTTGCCGCCTGTGCCGCTGCCTTTGCGGATGTGGGCGGGGGGCGAATTTTCCCGTATCGGGCCGATTGGCGTCGGTGCCCATGTCACGCGGCGTTCGGAAATCCGGGATGTGACGCTGAAACAGGGCCGCAGCGGACCCATGGTGCTTGTGTCCGTGGCGCATGACTATTTCACCGATGGCAATGCGCCGCAGATTTCCGAGATTCAAAACATCGTGTATCGTGACCGGCCCGGCCCGGCACCCGCCCCACAGGTCGAACCGCAAGAACCGCAAGAATCGGGCACTAGGGACGCGCAGGTCACACTGACCCCTGATCCTGTTTTGTTGTTCCGCTACTCCGCGCTGACCTTCAATGCGCATCGGATTCACTATGATCTGGAGTATGCTAGGAACGCCGAAAATTACCCAGACCTCGTGGTACATGGTCCGCTGCAAGCGACTTTGTTGTTGAACCTGGTCGCAAACCAAACTGGCCGCGCCCCGGCGCTGTTTTCCTATCGTGGTGTGGCCCCGTTGTTTTGCGGCCAACCCATTGGTCTGCATCTTGAGGCCGCACAGAACGGTGGCACCGTCGGGCTGCGTGATAACACCGGTCAAACGACCATGAAGGCAAACTATCAGATATGAAAATACTTCCCAGGGGGGCAGGGAGGAGGATTTAAAATGACGACCCACAACCCGGAATACGGTCGGCCCGCATTGTTTGTGGACGGCAAATGGATCACCGACACACCGCGCTCTGGCGAGGTCATGAACCCCGCTACCGGAGAGGTGCTGGCATCATTCCCCATCGCCGAGCCGGAACATATTGAGCTGGCTCTTTCCTCGGCGCTGAGCGGATTTGCGGTATGGTCCAACATGGCCCCTGATGCGCGTGCGCAGATCATGAACAATGCCGCCGCCGCCATTCGGGGAAAATCCGAAGAAACCGCGCGCCACATGACGCTGGAACTGGGCAAACCGCTGGCGGATTCACTGGCTGAGGTCGAAAACTGCGCAGCATTGCTGGAATGGTGTGCCAAGGCCGCCACCGAACAGCAAGATCGCCCGCTGGACGCACGTCCGGGATTTGAATCGTTGAAGGTGCGCAAGGAACCGATTGGGCCAGTGGCCGCATTCGCGCCATGGAATTTCCCCGCCTCTCTGGCGGCGCGCAAGATGGCTTCGGCTCTGGCTGTCGGGTGTTCTGTCATTGTCAAACCGGCGGAAGAAACGCCGATGTCCTTCATCGCCATCGTCAAGGCACTGGATTCCGCGGGCCTGCCGCGCGGTGTTGTTAACCTGTTGATCGGCGATCCGGCGCAGATCAGTAGCCGGCTGATTGCCTCGCCGGTGATCCGCAAGGTCGCCTTTACCGGGTCCACCACCGTTGGTCAGAAACTGGCCGCGATGGCCGGGGCCGAGGCCAAACCCAGCGTCATGGAGTTGGGCGGTCACGCGCCGGTGGTGGTTTTTGACGATGCCGATATTGACCGCGCCATCGGGCTTTCCGTTGTGGCCAAGGCTCGTAATGCCGGTCAGGTCTGTATCGCGCCCACACGCTATTTGGTTCAGGACGATGTTTATGATGCCTTTGCTGACGGGTTTGCCAAAGCCTTTGGCGATTTGAAGCTGGGCGATGGTTTGCAGCCCGACAGCCAGATGGGTCCGGTGCTTAGCCCGGCCCGGCTAGAGGCGGTTGATGCACTGGTGCAGGACGCTGTGGCCAAGGGCGCGCGGCTGCTGACCGGGGGGCGGCGGCTGAACCGTCCGGGCAATTTCTATGCGCCGACCGTG
>DFBF01000282.1:15478-16305 GCA_002367285.1 Rhodobacteraceae bacterium UBA3087
CTTCGAAGATGCTGTTTCTGTCGCCAACAACACCGATTTTGCACTGGGGGCATACGCCTTTACCGGATCGCAAGACACGGCGGACCGAATTTCGGATGCATTGGATGCCGGTATGGTCGGGATCAACGGATACAGCGTTGTGTTCCTTGATTCACCCTTGGGTGGGCGCCGGTATTCCGGATTTGGCAGCGAAGGCGGTTATGAAGGACTGGATGCTTACCAGATCACGAAATTTATCAGTCAAGCAACTGCTTGAGAAAGGACTAAACTATGCGTTGTAAAAGTCTTACAGGGTTCGGAAGCCCACTGACGGCGGAAAACCGCCCCGATATGACCGTATCCGGCACCGAAGTTTTGCTAAAGGTTACGGCAAATGGCGTCTGCCATTCCGATCTGCATATTCGTGAAGGTTGTTACAATCTTGGCCATGGCCAGCAAATGAGTTTCGCCGATCGCGGCATGAAATTGCCATTGGTGATGGGCCACGAGCCCGCCGGCCGTGTTATTGACGCAGGGCCTGATGCGGGCGAGATTGATACCTCGCTGGATTACGTGGTGTATCCTTGGCAGGGTTGTGGGAAGTGCCACCAATGCAAGATGGGGCGCGAAAATTACTGCGCCGACCCGAAATATCTGGGGATGTTCGTCGATGGCGGCTATGCCGATATGCTGAAGATCCCGCATCCTAAGTATCTGTTTGGCATCGGGTCGATGACCCCGGAACAGGCCGCGCCGCTGGCGTGTTCCGGCCTGACCACGTTCTCGGCCCTGAAAAAGGTCGAGGACACGATCAAGGCCGCTCCGGTCGTGATTATTGGTGCCGGGGG
>DFBF01000282.1:16368-23152 GCA_002367285.1 Rhodobacteraceae bacterium UBA3087
GCGATTGACAGCGCTGCCGAGGATGCCGTTGCCCAGGTGCAGGCCGCAACCGGTGGTCCAGCGCTTGCGGTTATTGATCTGGTCGGTGCCGAGGCAACCGCCTCTCTTGCATTCAATGCGGTTGGCAAGGGCGGAAAGATCGTGATCGTGGGCCTGTTTGGTGGTGCGGCCCCTTGGCCCTTGCCGCTTATTCCGGTCAAGGCCGTGACGATCATGGGCAGCTATGTTGGCTCACTTTCGGAGTTTGCCGAGCTGATGGAGCTGGCCGTTCAGGGCAAGGTTCCGATGCTTCCGACCAAGACGCATGCGTTGGAGGAGGCTGACGATGTGCTGAACCAGCTGGAGGAAGGCAAGGTTATCGGGCGTGCGGTTCTGACACCCTGATTGCGTGATGTCACTATGAAGCATACAAAAGCCCGGCCAGTGCCGGGCTTTTGTAAGGGTAGTTCGTTCATTTTTGATGGGTGTCCTGGGGGCGATTTTAAGGCAATTCTGAAAGACGATGCTCCCCTCAAACAGCAAGTCTGTTCAATTCTTATTCTCTGATTATTCAATACTCATCTTGCGAGTTCGTCTATTTGTCGACTGCGGTGAGGGAACCATCCCAAAAGTCAGCAGATCGGTTGACGAGTGTATGGGGTGAGTACCTGACCCAACGGAGGAACCGCTTACATATGTGCAGCTCGAACAAAAAAACGGGTCGCGGCATGTGTCTTTGAACTATATTCCATGGGAGGAAAACACTAAATGGCATCAGCTGAATCAGGTTTTTTGAAAGCCCTGTATCTGGACTGGAGCGACCGGATGGTCGCAAACCCCAACATGACAATCCCCGATTTGCGAGCGCTGTTCGACGAATGGGAAAAACCGACGTTTGAACCCGAGGATGTGACCTACAAGACTGACACTGTTGGTGGCGTCAAAGGGATTTGGGCTTATCCGATCGGCTGCGATAAAACCAAGGTTATGGTCTACACTCACGGTGGCGGTTTTGCCGTCGGGTCGGCATCCAGCCACCGCAAGCTGGCCGGCCATGTGGCCAAGGCGCTTGGCGTGTCGGTTCTTGTGCTTGACTATCGCCTTGCCCCGGAACACCCGTTCCCGGCACAGATCGAAGACGCGGTTTCGGTTTACAAGGCGCTTTTGGCTGATGGTATCGCGGCCAAGAATATCGGCACAATCGGCGATTCTGCTGGCGGCAACCTGGCGATCAGTTCGGTTCTGAAATTCCGCGAGCTTGGGCTGGACCTGCCCGGCTGTGTCATCGCATTCTCGCCTTGGCTGGATATGGAACTGGCTGGCGGTACGCTGAAAAGCAACGAAGCCACCGATGGGCTGGTTTCGACAGCCGTTCTAGAGGGCATGCGTGGCATGTTCCTGGGCGAAAACGGTTCGCCGACGGATCCGCTTGCTAACCCGCTCAAGTCTGACTTCGCGGGTTTCCCGTCGCTTTATGTCAATGCCGGCAGCGTGGAAACACTGCTGGACGATGCGCGCCGTGTGACCGATCAGGCAAAAGCGGCAGGCGTTGATGTGACGCTTTCGGTTGCGGAAGGCATGCAGCATGTATTCCCGTTCCTGGCAGGACGAGCACCCGAAGCCGACGCCGAGATCGCCAAGATCGCAAGCTGGTACAAAGCCCTTTAAAGGCTGTCGGCGGGCCCCTGCCAAGGGTGCCCGCCATTTTCAAACAATTTTCTGAGATCAGGCCGGCCCAAATACGGGCTTTGGTCAGCGCAAGACCTGTGCCGATCGTCAGGGAGAAGCCTTGTGGAGGGGAAACATGACTACGAAAGTGGAAACAACAAAAACCAAAGGCGCCGATTTCGACGCCGTTGTCATCGGAGCCGGTTTTGGCGGGCTTTATTCTGTGCATAAACTGCGCAACGAACAGGGTCTGAACGTACGGGCCATCGACAACGCGTCGGATGTGGGCGGCACTTGGTACTGGAACCGCTATCCCGGTGCATTGTCGGACACCGAAAGCCATATCTACCGCTATTCCTTTGACAAGGATCTGTTGCAGGAATGGGACTGGACCCACCGCTATATTACCCAGCCGGAAATCTTGAAGTATCTGAACCACGTAGCAGATCGGTTTGACCTGCGCCGCAGCTATCAGTTTGACACCAATCTGGAATCGGCCACGTTTGACGAGACAACCGGACTGTGGAGCGTCACCACCGACAAGGGCGAAACCGTCACAGCCCGCCATCTGGTTACCGGCCTGGGGCTTTTGTCGGCCATCAACACACCGGATATCAAAGGCGTCGACACCTTCAAAGGGCAAATGATCCACACCGGCAACTGGCCTGAGGGCGTTGTGCTGGAGGGCAAGCGCGTCGGCGTTGTCGGGACCGGCTCAACCGGGCAACAGGTGATTACATCCACGGCACCGATCGCCAAACACCTGACGGTATTCCAGCGGACGCCGCAATACTGCGTTCCTGTGGGCCAGGAACCGCAATCCGCCGAGGAAATCGCGGAGATCAAATCCAACTTCGATGCGATTTGGAAACAGGTCAAAGGCTCGGCCGTGGCGTTCGGGTTTGAAGAAAGCACCATCCCCGCAATGTCCGTCTCGGATGAAGAGCGCGAGCGTGTCTTCCAAGAGGCATGGGACGAAGGCGGTGGGTTCCGGTTTATGTTCGCGACGTTCTCGGACATTGCGACCGACATGGATGCCAACAACGCGGCGGCAGAATTTGTCCGCAAGAAAATCCGCGAAGTTGTCAAAGACCCGGCAGTTGCCAAGATGCTGTCACCAACCGACCTATATGCCAAACGCCCCCTGTGCGGCACCAACTATTTCGAGACTTACAACCGCGATAACGTGTCATTGGTCGATGTCAAAGCCAACCCGATTTCGGAAATCACTGCCACTGGTGTGAAAACCTCAGATGGCAATGAATATGAACTGGACGTGCTGATTTTCGCCACCGGGTTTGACGCGGTTGACGGCAATTACACCAAGATCGATATCACCGGTCGCAACGGCGTTACCTTGCGTGAAAAATGGAAAGGTGGCCCCGGTGGTTATCTTGGCATCATGGAAGCCGATTTCCCCAACATGTTCATGATCCTTGGCCCAAACGGCCCGTTCACCAACCTGCCGCCCAGCATTGAAACGCAGGTGGAATGGATTTCAGACACGATCGAGTACGCCAATGAAAACGGCATCGCAGCATTGGAGGTTAAATCTGAAACGCAGGAAGAATGGCTGGAGACCTGCCGTACGATTGCCGACATGACCCTGTTCCCAAAAGCCGATTCCTGGATTTTTGGGGCCAACATTCCGGGTAAAGAAAAGTCGGTCATATTCTACCTTGGCGGGCTGGGGAACTATACCCAGGCTCTGAAAGATGTTGTTGCATCTGACTACGAAGGCTTTGTGAAACAAGCCATTCCTGTCGCAGCAGAATAACCGGCGCTAAAACCATAGACCGGTGCTGGTCTGCACATTGTGGCGGATCGGTGCCGGTTATCTGAAACTACCGAAAGACCAACCAAATTAGGGAGAGAAAAATGGACAGAGTAAAAGGTAAAGTGGCCCTGGTCACCGGCGGCGCGATGGGCATGGGCAAGACCCACAGTGAAACCCTGGCCGCCGAAGGCGCGATGGTGTTTGTCACCGACCTGAACGAAGACGCCGGCAAAGCCGTGGTCAAAGGCATTCAGGATGCTGGCGGCAAGGCCGAATTCATTAAACACGACGCGTCAAGCGAGGCCGATTGGGCAAACGTGGCTGCGACGATCAAAGCCAAGGCCGGCAAGTTGGACGTACTGGTTAACAACGCTGGTATCCTGATTTTGAAACCTGTGCACGAGACCGAGCCGGATGAATGGGATCAAGTGCACAACATTAACGTCAGGGGTGTTTATTTGGGCATCCGCGCCTGTGTTCCGCTGATGAAAGACGCTGGCGGTTCGATCGTCAACATCTCGTCGATCTACGGTATTGTCGGCGCGCCGATGGCCGGTGCCTATATCGCCAGCAAAGGGGCGGTTCGCCTGATGACCAAATCCTGCGCGGTGGATCTGATCCAGTACGGTATTCGGGTGAATTCCATTCATCCCGGTGTAATCGACACGCCAATGACCAAGGATCTGCTGCACAGCGACGCCGAAACCCGCGCGGCGATCATGGGCGCCACCCTGTTTGATCGCCCCTGTCGCCCCGAAGAGGTTTCGCAGGCGGTGTTGTTCCTGGCGTCGGACGATTCATCGTTTGTACATGGAACCGAGATTGTTGTGGATGGTGGGTACACTGCAAACTAATCCCGACAAAGAACAGAAACGGGCCCCCGGCATATAGGGGGCCCGTTTTCGTTTGTAAGCCAGCTAGATGTTTTTCAGCTTAGACTGGATCCCACGAAAACACATCGGCAGAGACTTCAAGCGGCATGAAATCGGCCTTTAAAGCAGGGATTGCGTGGTCGGCAATCGCCTCTGGTGTCCAGCCATCTCCAGAATGCACAGACCGGATCGGGCGGGGTTGATTGATCAAGAATATCTCGTTGTTACGCACCGCAAAAATCTGGCCGCTGACCTCGGCGGCCCTGTCGGACGCGAGATACACCGCCATCGGCGCGACCTTGGCAGGGGTCATCTGCTTGAGTTTCTCAACCCGCGCTTCCTGCTCGGGAGTGTCCACCTTAATTGACGAAATCATCCGGCTCCAAGCGAAGGGCGCGATGCAGTTTGATCGCACGTTCCATCGTTTCATATCCAGCGCGACGGATTTCGAAAACGCCGTGATGGCCAGTTTTGCCGCAGCATAGTTTGCTTGGGCAAGGTTTCCAATCAGACCTGAGGTTGACGTCATGTGCACCAACGCACCGCTTTCCTGAGCGCGGAAGTGATCGGCGGCGGCCCGGCTGGTATTAAATGCACCGTAAAGATGGACCTTCACCACAGCGTCGAAATCCTCGTAGGTCATCTTGTGAAAAAAACCGTCGCGCAGGATGCCGGCGTTGTTGACCACTGCGTCAATACGACCAAACTCCCTGACCGCCTGATCAACCATCTCGCGGGCCGCATCGGGATCGGCCACACTGTCTGCGTTGGCCACAGCAGACCCACCCGCAGCGGTAATCTCATCGACCACTTTCTGCGCGGCAAGTTCTGTCTGACCCGTGCCCTTGAGCGATGCGCCCAAATCGTTGACCACCACCGCAGCCCCGGCGGCAGCAGCGGCCAGCGCGATATCGCGCCCGATGCCACCGCCTGCGCCGGTCACCAGAACAACCTTGCCATCCATTATCTTTGTCATCTTCTTCCCCTTACTTTGCCTTGCGGTACTTTTCCAACCCGCCGGTATGCATCACCCGGCCCATCAGCGGTGCTCCGATGATTGTTTCGGCTTTCTGTGCGGCCAGGATCAGTTTATCCAGGTCAATACCGGTTTCGATCCCCAGCTCGTGGCACAGGAATACCATATCCTCGGTGCTGACATTGCCTGCCGCTCGGGCGTGGCCATGACCGGCAAAAGGACATCCCCCAAGTCCCGCGACCGAGCTTTCGAACATATCCACACCCATGCTGAGCGCCGCATAGACATTGGCGATACCAAGCCCGCGCGTGTCATGGATATGCATGCCGATGCGGGCCTCGGGGGCCATGTCGCGCAGCGCGCCGNNCCGATCATGCGTTTGACCGCCTCGGGATTGCCCCAACCCATCGTGTCAGCGATCACAAGAATTGGCACCGGGATGTTTTCATCGGCGCACAGATCAAGGATGAAACGGAAATCGTCTAACACCCGTTCCTGTGGAATCTCGCCTTCGAAATTACAGCCGAATGCGGTCATCACATAAGCCGCGTCAACTGTTAGCCCTTCGGCTTTGTAAAGCCTGACCCATTCGCGCTGTTTCTCGCGCATTTCCATTGATGAGGCGTTGTTGTTTTCCCTCGAAAACCTATCGGATGGGTAGAAAAGCAAGCGCGGGTCGATATCGACATCATGCGCGGTCATCGCCTTGCGAAACCCCTTGTCGTTCAGCCAAAGCGCCGTGTAATTGACACCGGGCACGCGTTTGATGCGTTGAAACAGCTCTCCCGTGTCCGCCATTTGCGGCACGTATTTCGGACTGACAAAGCTACCGACCTGAATACGTTTCAAGCCTGTGTCGGACAGCAGATCAATGAGCTCAATACGTTGCTCAATCGGATAGACTTTTTTCTCAATCTGAAATCCCTCGCGCGGGCCTTCCTCGCGGATTTCGACGAATTTGGGAAAATCGCTCATGTCGGTTCGCTTTCATTAGGGGCAATTTCGGCGATGGTCTGACCGCGGTCGACCATCATGCCTTTGGTTACAGAAATGTTGATGGCGATGCCTGCCGCTGCCGCTTTGATCGAGATTTCCATCTTCATGGATTCCATAACGGCGATCAAATCGCCTTCGGCGACCAAATCCCCTTCAGAAACAACAACATCAACGATCATCCCGGTGAGCGGGGATTCCACCAGCCGCTCGGCTGCCCCTTCGCTGCCCGCAAAAGCCAGCGGCGGGGCGGCGTGAAACAGGCGGCGGGCGTCGGCGGTGGTGATTTCGATGGCATCGCCGGTGATGCGGGCTTCCAGCATCAAGGTTTCGCCGTTATGGGTGACGCGCCAGCGCCCTGTTTCCAGTTCAAGGCAGGTCAGGGACAAAGGCACTTCATTCGCATCAAAAACGGTGAAATACCCGCCCGACCCAATCGGGCCGACGCGCAGTTCTTCGTGCTTGTCACCCTTCTCCGATCCCATCAGGGTGACACGCTGGTCCGCCGCGACCAACGCG
>DFBF01000282.1:23184-25453 GCA_002367285.1 Rhodobacteraceae bacterium UBA3087
CCGCTGCAGACAAAAAGCACGGCGGCAATGGCACGCCACAGGTTGGCGTTGGGCTCCGCTGGCGGTGTGGTCAGCGCGTCAAGCCGGGTGTCAATCCAGCGTGTATGCACGTTCATCCCGGCAAATTCCGGATCGCGCGCCAGCGCCGTCAGGAAGCCACGGTTGGTCTGAACACCCGCAACAACGGTATGATCAAGCGCTTCGGCCAGCCGTGCCAGCGCCGTTTCGCGGTCGGCAGCGTGAACAATAAGCTTGGCAATCATCGGGTCATAAAACGGGCTGACCTCGTCGCCGGTTGCCACACCGCTGTCGATGCGGATGCCCTTGGGCAGCGATAGGGTGGTGATCTTGCCGGTTGAAGGCGCAAAGTTATTGGCGGGGTCTTCGGCATACAGCCGCGCCTCGACGGCGTGGCCGGTGCAGGTGATTTCATCTTGGGTGACCCCAAGGCCCGCGCCCTGGGCAATGCGCAGATGCAGCGCCACCAGATCAAGGCCGGTGATCGCTTCGGTCACCGGGTGTTCGACCTGAATACGCGGATTAACCTCGAGGAAAAAATAGTCGTCGCCCGCGACCAGAAACTCAACCGTACCCAACCCACGATAGTTCAAGCTCTCTCCCAGTTTCACCGCATCCGATGCGATCTGGTCAAGCAAGGCACGTGGCAGGCCCCATGCCGGAGCTTCCTCGATCACCTTTTGATGGCGGCGTTGCAGAGTGCAGTCGCGTTCAAAAATATGCACCACATGGCCCGCGCCGTCGCCCGCAATTTGCACCTCAACGTGGCGCGCGGCTGGCAGGAAGCGTTCCAGCAACATGCCCTCGGATCCGAATGTGGACTTCGCCTCGCGCAAGGCCCCTTCGATGTCTTGCACCAATGTGTTCTCGGTTTCGACCAAACGCTGGCCGCGCCCGCCACCGCCACCAACAGCCTTGAGAAGCACCGGAAAGCCCATCTCGCGCACTGCGGCGGCGATTTCGGCGGGGTCGGATTTGGCACCGCTCGCGCCAGAGACCACCGGAACGCCTGCCGCAATCGCCGCGTCTTTGGCGCTGGCTTTGTCACCGAAACGATCCAGCGTTTCGGCCGTTGGGCCGACAAAGATCATCCCGGCGGCTTCGACAGCATTGGCAAACTCCGGATTCTCGGCCAGAAAGCCATAACCGGGATGGATCGCGTCGGCACCCACTTGGCGCGCGGCGTCAAGCACAGCGTCGATCTTGAGATAGCTTTCGCTGGCCGGCCCCGCCCCGATCAGGATGGAGCGACCAATTTCGCGCACATGCAATGCGTTTGCGTCTGCCTGGGAGTGAACGCCCACGGGGGTGATACCCTGCGCGCGCGCGGTGCGGGCNNGGCGATCTCGCCACGGTTGGCAATGAGCAATGTATTGATTTTCATGATACTCTCCTCAGAACCGGAACACGCCGAAATTGGTTTCAACTTTCGGCCGCCGCGAGGCAACATCCAGCAGCAATGCCAGCACATCTCGGGTTTCGGAGGGCTCAATCACGTTGTCCGTCCACAGGTTTGACGCAAAATTATAGGCGCCCTGGAAATCTTCGTATTCCTTGCGAACCGGAGCCTTGAAGGCTTCTTCTTCTTCAGGCGTCCATGTCTTGTCGTCGCGTGCCAGAATCTGTGCGCGCACTTGTGCCAAGACACTGGCGGCCTGTTCCGGCCCCATGATTGCCGAGCGCCCCGAGGGCCACATGAACATTGCGTCTGGCTGAAACGGACGGCCTAGCATCGCCAGATAGCCGGCACCATAAGACCCACCGGTAATCACGGTGTATTTGGGCACTCGGGCCGACGACATGGCTGTGATCATTTTCGCCCCGGCCTTGGCGATGCCGGCTTGNNTGTTCGGCCTCGCGGCCAACCATGAACCCGTTCACATCCACCAGAAACACCAGCGGAATGTCGCGCTGAACACAAAGGTTTATGAAATGCGTGGCCTTCAGTGCTGCCTCGACGAACAGCACGCCGGTGTTGGCAAGGATGCCAACCTCGTGGCCATGAATGCGCGCCCAGCCGGTCATCATGGTGTCGCCATACAGCGGTTTGAATTCGTGAAAATCGCTACCATCCACAAGGCGCGCCACGATTTCGCGGTTGTCGGTGGGCACCTTGGCATCGCGGCTGACGATGCCGTGAATATCCTCAACCGGATAGGCGGGGGGGATGGGCGCGGCGGGGGTTTTTCGGGGGGTCAGTTTTTCGCCCAGATGCGAAACGATCTGGCGGGTGATGGCCAACGCGTGGGCG
>DFBF01000063.1:0-10882 GCA_002367285.1 Rhodobacteraceae bacterium UBA3087
CCCGAAAGCCACGTTGGGCTCGAGGCCGCTGCCTGGTACTGGCACTTTGTTGACGTCGTCTGGCTGTTCCTGTTCGCCGCCGTCTACATCTGGGGCGGTTGAACCTGCCACCAGAACACGCTTAATGAGCGCGGGGCTTCGGCCTCGCGCTTTTGCTTTTGAGGGGCCTATGCGTTTCGTCATCACCACGATCCTGTCCGTGGCCGTACTGGCCGTGTTTATCAGCCTGGGCAGCTGGCAGATGCAGCGCCTGTATTGGAAACTGGGCGTGTTGGCGGAGATTGACGCCAGCATTCTGGCCGCCCCTGTCGCTTTGCCTGTGTCGCCTGATCCCGTGGCGGACCGGTTCTTGCCGGTCATTGTGGCCGGAGAGATTGGCGAAGGCGAGCTGCACGTTCTGGTCAGTTCGCGCGACTATGGCGCCGGGTTTCGCATCATTGCACCGTTCACAGTCGATGGGCGCCGGGTCATGGTTGACCGTGGTTTTGTGCGCGCCGTCAACAAGGATGCCGCCCGCACAACAGGCCCGGTGCAGATCACCGGCAACCTGCACTGGCCGGATGAACGCGATGGCTATACGCCGGAGAATGAGCCCGACAAGAATTACTGGTATGCGCGTGAGGTCGATGTTTTGGCCGCCGCGCTGAACGCAGAACCTGTGCTGATCATTGCGCGATCAGACACCGACCCGGGCGTCACGCCCTTGCCGGTGACCAGCCAGGGCATCCCGAACGACCATTTCGAATACGCCATGACATGGTTTCTACTGGCCGTGACATGGATCGTGATGACAGCCTTCGCGCTTTGGCGTATGAAGCGCGCGACCAGATAAGGACGAACGACATGCGTTATATCTCGACCCGTGGACAAGCCCCGGTTCTTAGCTTTGAAGAGGCGATGCTGACGGGCCTTGCGCGCGACGGTGGGCTGTATGTGCCCGAAAGCATTCCGACCATGTCCCACGCCGAAATCGCCGGGCTGGCGGGCCAGTCGTATGAACAGGTCGCCTTTACCGTGATGCGCCCCTTTATCGGTGACAGTTTCACTGATGAGGAGTTCCGCGAGATCATCCAAAAGGCCTATGCCGGTTTTGGTCACGAGGCGCGTGCGCCCTTGGTGCAGCTGGGCGCGAACCACTTTTTGCTTGAACTGTTCCACGGCCCGACGCTTGCGTTCAAGGATTTCGCCATGCAGCTGATCGGTCAGCTGTTTCAGGTCGCGCTGAAAAAGCGCGGTGAAAGGGTGACCATCGTCGGCGCGACCTCGGGCGACACCGGGTCGGCGGCGATCGAAGCCTTTCGTGGTCTTGACGCGGTGGATGTGTTCATCCTGTTCCCGCATGGCCGCGTCAGTGACGTGCAACGCCGTCAAATGACCACCCCGGACGAGGCCAACGTGCACGCGCTGGCCATGGACGGCGATTTTGACGACTGCCAGGCCCGCCTGAAAGACATGTTCAACGATTTTGACTTCCGAGATGGTGTGCGTTTGGCCGGTGTGAATTCAATCAACTGGGCCCGCGTGCTGGCCCAGGTCGTATACTATTTCACCTCCGCAGTCGCCCTGGGCGCGCCGCATCGCAAGGTCAGCTTTACCGTGCCCACCGGCAATTTTGGTGACATTTTCGCGGGCTTCATCGCCAAACAGATGGGCCTGCCGATTGACCAATTGGTGATCGCCACAAACCAGAACGACATCCTGCACCGCACGATGGAAACCGGTGCCTATACCAAGGCCGGGGTCACGCCGTCGATTTCGCCGTCGATGGACATTCAGGTCAGCTCGAATTTCGAACGCGCCTTGTTCTATGCCTATGGGCAGGACGGCGCGGCGGTGGCCGATCAGATGAACGACCTGTCCAAGGGTGGGTTTACGATCAGTCAGGGCGCGGTGGATTTTCTGCGCGAGAATTTCGCCTCGGGGCGGGCCAGCGAAGACGAAACCATGGCCTCGATTAAGGCGACATACCTGCGCACGGGCGAAGTCCTGTGCCCGCACAGCGCGGTCGCCGTCAAGGTGGCGCAGGAGCATTTGGGCGATAGCCCGATGATCACTCTGGCCACGGCGCATCCGGCGAAATTCCCGGACGCTGTGAAACGCGCCTGCGGTCAGGACGCGCCTTTGCCTGCGCGCATGGCGGATCTGTTTGAACGCGACGAACGCGTTACCCGCGTCGCCAATGACATGGACACCCTGCAAACCCTTATCCGCGAACGGACCGGCAATTGAGCGTAAATTTCGACACCCTTTCCAATGGGTTCCGTGTTGTAACCGAACCAATGACCGGGCTGGAAAGTGCCTCCATCGGCATCTGGGTCACGGCAGGTGGCCGTCACGAGACCGAGGCCCAGAACGGCATCGCGCATTTCTTGGAGCACATGGCGTTCAAGGGCACAAAGCGGCGCAGCGCGTTGGAAATCGCTGAAACGATCGAAGATGTGGGCGGCTATATCAACGCCTATACCTCGCGCGAGGTCACGGCCTATTACGCCCGCGTATTGCGCGCCGATGTGGCGCTGGCGCTGGATGTGATCGGCGATATCGTCTTGAACCCGGTGTTTGATGCGAGTGAAATCGAAGTCGAACGCGGCGTGATCTTGCAGGAAATCGGCCAGGCGTTGGATACCCCCGACGACGTGGTGTTCGACTGGCTGCAAGAAGTCGCCTTTCCAGATCAGCCCATGGGTCGCACCATTCTGGGGCCCGAAGAGCGCGTGAAAGCGTTTTCGCGCGACGATCTGGCGGGCTTTGTCGGCCAGCACTATGGCCCGGAACGGATGGTCCTGGCCGCTGCCGGGGCTGTGGATCACGACGAAATCATGCGTTTGGCCGAGGTCATGTTTGGCGGGCTGACACGTGGCACGGACGCGCTGATCCAACCGGCAGGCTTTGCCAGCGGCGAGCGGCGCGAAGTCAAATCCGGGCTGGAGCAGGTGCATTTCACGCTGGGTCTGGAAAGCCCCAGTTATCGCGACGATGACATCTTCACGGCGCAGGTCTATGCCAATGCCCTGGGCGGCGGCATGTCGTCCCGCCTGTTCCAGGAGGTGCGCGAAAAGCGCGGGCTGTGCTATTCGATTTTCGCCCAGACGGGTGCCTATAGCGATACCGGCATGACGACGATCTATGCCGGCACGTCTGCCGAGCAGATCGGTGAATTGGCCGCGATCACGGTCGACGAAATGAAACGCGCAGCGGACGACATGAGCGAGGCCGAAGTCGCCCGCGCCCGTATCCAGATGAAGGCCGGATTGCTGATGGGGCTGGAAAGCCCGTCGTCCCGCGCCGAACGTCTGGCCCGTCTGGTCGGGATCTGGGATCGTGTGCCGCCGTTGACGGAAACGGTTGCCAAGATTGACGCGGTCACCGTTCAGGGCGTGCGTGATTTTGCCGCCAACCTGATCGCCCCCGGGGCTGCGGCCTTGGCGGTTTATGGCCCGGCTGATGCGGCGCCAAGCCTTGCGAAACTTCAGGAGGGGCTGGCCGCCTGATGCTGGGACGTTCTGCCAAGAAACTGAAGATCGAGACCCCGCGTCTGACCCTGCGTCCACCGCAGCATGGCGACTATCGCGCCTGGATCGCTCTGCGTGATAGCAGCCGAGATTTTCTGTCGCCATGGGAGCCCACCTGGGCGCCGGACCATCTGACGCGCAAAAGTTTCACCAATCGGGTCTATTGGGCCAATCGCTCGGTGACAAACGGCAGTGCGGTGCCGCTGTTTCTGGTGCGCCGCGACGATCAGGCCCTGTTGGGTGCCCTGACGCTGGACAACATCCGGCGCGGACCCGCGCAGGCCGGCACGATGGGCTATTGGATCGGCGAACCCCATGCGCGCGCGGGTTATATGCGCGAGGCGCTTGAGGCGATGGTGCACTATGCCTTTACCGATCTTGACCTCAGCCGGCTTGAGGCTGGATGCCTGCCGGAAAACGCCCCCTCGCGCGGGTTGCTGGAGAGCGTCGGCTTTAAATACGAAGGCGTGGCACAGTCCTATTTGCAAATCGGTGGGCGCTGGCGCAACCACGTGTTGTACGCCAATCTGCGTGCAGATCGACGCGGGCGCACGCGGACTGGGTGACAGCGGGCTTGTCCCTTGGGCAATAGCGTGCAAACTCATCCCATGTCTGATCTGAACCCGGCCGATAGCAGTTTTGAAACCCAGTTGCGCGCACAGTTGCCCGACGCGGCGTTTCGCCCCCTGACCCCCGCCTATTTGGAGGAGCCGCGTGGGCTGTTTCGCGGCGCGGGTGGGCTGTTGGTCGCACCCGGATCCACCGAGGAGGTCGCCACCCTGATCCACGCCTGCAACGGCGCGCGCGTCGGCGTTGTGCCGTATGGCGGCGGCACGGGCCTGGTCGGCGGACAGGTAATGGCACAGGGCCCTGCGCCGGTGATCCTGTCGCTGGAACGCATGGCCGCCATTCGCGCCGTATACCCAGATGAAAACGTGTTGATCGCCGAGGCGGGCGCCATTTTGGCCGATGTCCAGGGCGCCGCCGAACGGGCAGGGCGGCTGTTCCCGCTGTCTCTGGCCTCGGAAGGGTCGTGCCGGATCGGCGGCAATCTGGCCACCAATGCGGGCGGGGTGAATGTGTTGCGATACGGCAATGCGCGCGAGCTGTGTTTGGGGCTTGAGGCCGTGATGGCGGACGGCAGCATCTGGCACGGGTTGAAACGGCTGCGCAAGGACAACACGGGGTACGATCTGCGCCATTTGCTGTGTGGCTCCGAAGGCACGTTGGGTGTGATCACCGCGGCCAGCCTGCGCCTGTTTGCCCGCCCTGCGTCGGTGGGCACCGCTGTTTTGGTCGTGCCAGGGCCCGTTGAGGCGTTGAAGATGTTGGCGTTGGCAGGCGACCGGTTGGGCAGTGGTGTGTCGGCGTTTGAACTGATTTCGGGCACAGGTATGGGGTTTTTGGCAGAAACGGGTTGCCCGGCCCGCGCGCCATTTGACACGCTGCCCGATTGGGCGGTGCTGATCGAACTGGGGCTGGGGCATGGACAACAGGCCGACACCGAGCTGGAAGGTCTGTTCGCCGCCGCGTTGGAGGCAGGCTTGGCCCATGACGGGGTGATTGCCCAATCCGAAGCGCAACGCGCCGCCTTGTGGCGGATGCGCGAGGAGATACCTGAGGCGAACCGGCGGCTTGGGGCTGTGTCCTCGCATGATATTTCCCTGCCGCTGAGCGTGATTCCAGAGTTCTTGGATCGTGCCGGGGCTGTGGTTGCCGCGCAGGGCCCGTTTCGGGTGAACGCGTTCGGCCATCTGGGCGACGGTAATTTGCATTACAATGTTTTCCCGCCCAAGGGCCGTGCGAAATCCGAATTCGTCGATGCCCGCGCGGCGATGGCCGAAGCGGTCTATGCGCTGGTCGAAGAATATGACGGGTCGTTTTCCGCCGAACATGGGGTCGGACGGCTGAAGGTTGATGATCTGGAACAGTTTGCAGATCCGACCAAACTGGCCGCCATGCGCGCGATAAAGGCCGCGCTGGACCCCAAGGGGATTTTGAACCCGGGGGCGGTGTTGGGCTGAGCCGATAGGGCTCCCTATCGCGAAATCGGTCTGCTCAAATGGTGCATCAGGTGGCGAGCGCCCAACCAGTATCCCATGTTCAGGCCAAGTGGGCGCGCAATTTTGGACTTTGATTCGGTGCAAGGCCTCTCCTGTAAAAGGCATCACCAGTCTTCGCGCACCAGAGATGAAATCGCTTTTACCGAATTCGAAGGTGACGGTGACGGTGACGGGGGTGGTGTCGCGTGTCAGGGTTGTCAGGGGCTGCCGGGGAGATTGGCTCAACTCAACCTCAGTTTTAGTGCACCCCCCCCAAATGCTTGGCGAGGTCATCAGTTTGATCCAATCAGCGAATACCCGGACCAGGCATTCTGAGTTGGGCTGTAGCGTAACCTCAGTGCCCGGTTGCAACTGCACGCCCGTGGGGGGCGCGGACCGGTGCGGCATCTACCAGGATGACGGATGCATCAAATGGTTCGGACCAAATTTCTTTTTCCTGATTGCCGAAAACACGTAGGTCCGGCTCAAAAGTCGTTTCCGCTTTTGAAGGCGTTGCGCAGTCCCAGTTCACGATCGCTATATCTGCGCTGGCAGGCAGGGTGGTCAGTGTGACAGCAATGGTAAAGAAGGACCGAAACATCAAATCCGCCGTCGTGGAATGGCATGACCTCGCGATGGAGTTTCGCCTTAGTCGAATGATAGCGGAGCAGCTGGGGTATGACGCAGTTTCCCGTCGGTGGCGTGAACCAGCGGAGTGCGCTGGCGCGCACGCAGGTTTCTGCTGCCCAGGAACAGCGTTCAGGGCAAAAGAAAACGCCCCGCCCTGGGTGAAGGCGGGGCGTTACAACGTGGTAAACACGGTGCACAAGCAGCGCCTGCTCCCGACAGGCTGGCTCAGATTAGAATCAAGAAGTTAAGGGAGGGTTCACGCGAGACTTAACGTCCGTCGAATTCGCACAGAACATGTACGTCCATACCCATGTCTTCCAGTTTCTTGCGTCCGCCCAGCTCGGGTAGGTCGACAACAAAGGCGCAGCCAACGATTTCGCCGCCCAGCCGTTCGATCAGCTTGATCCCGGCCTCGGCCGTGCCTCCGGTCGCCAGCAGATCATCGACCACCAGAATTTTCTCACCGGGCTGGATCGCATCGTCGTGGATTTCCATCACCGCTTCGCCATACTCCAGCGTGTAGGCCTGCGACAGCACCGCACCGGGCAGTTTGCCCTTTTTGCGGATCGGCACGAAGCCAAGGGTCAACTGGTGTGCAATCGCGCCGCCCAGGATGAAACCGCGCGCCTCGAGCCCGACGACTTTGTCGATCTGCATGCCCGCATAGGGGTGCAGCAGCTGGTCGATCGTCATGCGCATGCCGCGCGGGTCGGCAAACAGCGTGGTCACGTCGCGAAACAAAATGCCCTCGTGGGGGAAATCCACGATGGTGCGGATGTAGTCCTTGACGTCTTTGCGTTTGGTCATCGGTCGGCCCTTGTTGCGGCTGGTCTGCGGAGGTCGCCCTGTCTTGACCGATCCCCCCGGCCCACGCAAGGGGCGCGTGGCCGCAGGGGGCACGGGTTATTGGCGACGTGGCGGATAGTGGCGGCGGATCACCTGTTTGTCCGCCTCGCTGAGATGCATCGCGCGGTCCGAGATGTGGAAGATGCTTTCACCCGCATAGGCCTTGCCGACGAAATTGTGGGGCAGCCCGACGCTGGACAGGAGGTGGATCATGAAAAAGGATGGGGCCGATTTCAGGTTCCGGTCGTTGCTGACCAGCATGTTGACCTCGATAATCCGTTTGGACCGATACCAATAGCGCAGCCAGTTGTCTCAAGCTCTCTGCCGCGAAATCCCGGCAGGCTGGCGCCCGCAACGACGGTGTCATCGGGGTCATCGACCAGATAGATGCTGATGTTGGAGTATTACGTCGCCGCGACGAGTTACAGGGTCAGGCCAGAGCCTACGGCATTGATTACCTTGATCGCCGCCGCAAGGGCGCTGCGCATGGCCTGTTCCTGTTTGCTGGGAAACCCCCGTTCGACGTGTTTGATGGCGACGGTCACCTTGGGGCGACGCGATTGACCAATAAACAGCTTGGGTTTGCGGCAGCTGCGACGTGCGGGTTCGGCAGCACAGGCGACCAGCCGGTCATAGGCGTCATCGCTGATTGGTGCATCCACCTGGATGTCTTTTGCCAGCGCAGGCAGGGGCAAGCAGCCCAGAACAAGCGCGATGAGCGCACGATTAATTCGTTTTATTTCAATGTCTTTCCACATGTTGGCCAAACACGGGCCAAATGTTGGATTGCCTATAGCACCCGACCTGCCACGGCGGCCAGTTTGGCAAGCACTGCGGGGTCGCGTTTGTCGGGCGCGGTCAGGATGGCGTATTCCAGGGCGCGATCACAGTGGTGCGGGCAGGGCGCGCGGTCGGGCCCCAACAGGGCGGGCAGGCGGCTGACCAGGGCGCGGCCCTTATCGGCGTTGCCCGTCAGCGTCGCGACAATATCCGAGATGTCGACTGCGCCATGTTCCGGGTGCCAGCTGTCGTAATCGGTGATCATCGCGATCGAGGCATAGTCCAGCTCGGCCTCGCGCGCCAGTTTCGCCTCTGGCATGTTGGTCATGCCGATCACGTCGGCCTTCCAGCTGTCGCGATACATGCGGCTTTCGGCGACGGAACTGAACTGCGGCCCCTCCATTGCCAGGTATGTGCCGCCCATATGCACCGTGATGCCTGCGTCAATGGCGGCGGTATGGCAGGCCTCGGACAGGCGGGGGCAGGTCGGGTGGGCAACCGAAACATGAGCCACGCAACCGGTGCCGAAAAAGCTTTTCTCGCGCGCGAATGTGCGGTCAATGAACTGATCGACGATGACAAAATCGCCCGGCGCCATGTTCTCGCGGAACGACCCACAGGCGGACACGCTGATTACGTCGGTGACCCCCAGACGTTTGAGCGCGTCGATATTGGCGCGATAGGGCACCGTGGTCGGTGAATGCACATGGCCACGGCCATGACGGGGCAGAAAGGCCATTTTCACGCCGTCCAGCGTGCCGCATAAAATGGCGTCAGACGGTGCGCCCCAAGGCGTGCCGACAGTGACCCATTGCGCGTCCTGCAACCCGTCGATTTCATACAGGCCCGAGCCGCCGATTACGCCAATCATCGTGTCCATGTCCGTCTCCAAGCTGGTTTCCCAAGTGGTGGCAAAGGCGGCGCAGGAATTCAACCGAAATCCCCGTGATGGCCCGCGCCGCCATTCCCCCTTGGCGCTGCGACGTTTTGCCGTTAAACGGCAGGGAAAGTTTGCGCCAACATCCCAACATGAACAGGTGAACCCTTGCCCCGAGCCCTTCTGGCCTCCTATGCCGCCCGTATTCAGAAACCCGATCTGCGCCTCAGCCAGGGTGAACCGCTGAACGCTGGCCGTATCCGGATCGAGCTGCTTTCCGGTCTGACTGTCGCCCTGGCGCTGGTGCCCGAAGCGGTGGCGTTTGCCTTTGTTGCTGGTGTGCATCCGCTGGTTGGCCTCTATGCGGCCTTTCTGGTCGGGTTGGTCACCGCAGTCTTTGGCGGACGGCCCGGCATGATTTCGGGCGCGACAGGGGCACTGGCCGTCGTCATGGTGGCGCTGGTCGCGCAGCACGGCGTTGAATACCTGTTTGCCACGGTCGTTCTGATGGGCCTGTTGCAGGTCTTTGCGGGTGTCATGCACTGGGGCAAGTTCATTCGCCTTGTGCCGCATCCGGTGATGCTGGGCTTTGTGAACGGGCTGGCGATCGTGATTTTCCTGGCGCAGATGACGCAGTTCAAAGTGCCGGGGTCGGTCACCACCTCGGGTCACACGGCCACGGCTGGGGAATGGCTGTCGGGCACGCCGCTTTACATGATGCTGGGGCTGGTCGGGCTGACCATGTTTATCATCTGGGCCACGCCCAAGGTCACCAAACTGATCCCTGCACCGCTGGCAGGTATCGGCATTGTCGCCATTGTTGTCATTGCATTCGGCATTGATGTGCCGCGCGTTGGCGATCTGGCCTCGATCGAAGGGGGCTTGCCGTCCTTCCACATTCCGACCGTGCCGTTGACGCTGGAAACGATGAAGATCATCTTTCCCTATGCGGTTATTCTGGCGGCGATTGGTCTGATCGAAAGCCTGCTGACGCTGAACCTGGTGGGTGAAATGACCGGTCGTCGCGGCGGGGCATCACAGGAATGCATCGCCCAGGGCGCGGCCAACGTGTTGACTGGGTTCTTTGGCGGCATGGGTGGTTGCGCCATGATCGGCCAGTCGATGATCAACGTGAAATCGGGTGGGCGTACGCGGATTGCGGGCATTGCTGCCGCACTGTTCCTGCTGGCCTTTATTGTCGTCGCCTCGTCCCTGATCGAACAGATCCCGCTGGCCGCTTTGGTGGGGGTGATGTTCATGGTGGTGATTGGCACATTCGCCTGGAATAGCCTGAAAATCCTGCGCCGCGTGCCGCGCACCGATGCCTTTGTCATCATCCTGGTGACGGCCGTGACGGTGTACGAAGACCTGGCCGTTGCCGTGGTCGTCGGCGTGATCGTGTCCGCCCTGGCCTATGCCTGGAACAACGCGTCGCGCATCCACGCTGAAACATTTGAAACCGACGCCGACGGCAAAGTTTATCGCATTCAGGGTCCGCTGTTCTTTGGCTCGGCAGACGGGTTTATCGAACTGTTCACCGTGAACGAAGACCCCGACAACGTGGTGGTCGAATTCGCAGATTCGCGCGTGGTGGACCAATCCGCGTTGCAAGCCATCGAAGCCGTTGCCCTGAAATATGAGGCCGCTGGGAAGCGCATTCAGTTGCGCCACCTCAGCCGTGATTGTCACGAACTGCTGACCAAAGCGGGCCACTTGATGGTCGATAGCGATGACGACCCGGATTACGAAATCGCCGCCGACTATTCCGTGCGCACGGGCATTCTGGGCGGCCACTAAGGCGCCAGCTGCGCCAAAAGGGTGATGTCGCCGGCCTCTAGGGCGGGGCGGGCGGCAGCGATCCGATCCGGGGGCCAGTCCCACCAGGCCAAACGGGTCAGACGGTCGATGTCCTGAGCGCTGAAGCGCAGGCGTTGCACCTGGGCCGGATTTCCCGTGACAATGGCATAATCGGGCACATCGCGGCGCACCATCGCGCCCGCGCCAATGATCGCCCCATTGCCGATCCGCACACCGGGTCCGATGATCGCGCCATAGCCGATCCAGACGTCATGCCCGACGATGGTATTGCGACAATCGGGCTGCTCCATCCTCTGTTTGTCCAGCGCGAAGATGGCAAACGGAAAGCTGGTGATCCCGTCATAAGCGTGGTTGGCCGAGGCCGTGACAAAGCGCAC
>DFBF01000063.1:11034-12898 GCA_002367285.1 Rhodobacteraceae bacterium UBA3087
AAGGTGAACGTGTCACGCACGACCGAATAGTCGCGATATCCCAGGCGCGCCAGCGGGCGGAACCGGGTGACGTCAAACAGGCCATCCACCAGGCAGTCGTCGCGCAGATGGATGCCCGTGACCTCGCCAAAGCAGACGTGGTTTGCGGCGCCGGGCAGCTGGGTGATCTGGGTCAACCTGCATTCCAGCGCGGCGGGGGCCCCTTCGATGCGCCCGCAATCGATGGTTTCGCAACCCGTACGTGTCAGCCCGGCGCGGGCGAATTCATCCACCTCGCGCCCATAGCTTCCTGCGCTGATGTTCATGGCGTCGGTCGCGGCCTCTTCGACCACATGGATGCAGAACACGCCGGTCTGGCGGATGTTGTCCAACGTGTCCTTGCCCAGGTCGCGGTCCGGTTTGCCGCCGGTGGTGGCGAACATCACTTGGGGTGGGTCATAGGCGACGCCGTTGAAGAAACTATAGGGTGCCAAGTTGTCGTTTCCATCCGCGTCCTGCGTTGCGATCCAGGCAATCGGGCGGGGCGTTATAATCGCGTTGAACGGATTATGCGGCAGGGTGTGGCCGTTTTTTGGCTCGTAAAACATGGGTTTCCCTTCCGGCACGTTGCGCACCGTGTTACAGCGTTTCGACGTAAAAAACATACGGGGGCAGGGGTGTATAGCCTCGAAGTCGAAAAACCGGACGATTGGTGGGAGGTCGAGGCGCTCTATGACCTGTGCTTTGCGCCGGGGCGCGAGGCCCTGTCTTCGTATCGTTTGCGCGATGGGGTCGACCCTGTCGCGGGTCTGGCGCTGGTGGCACGCGATGGCGATGGCATCCTGGGCGGCGCGATCCGGTTCTGGCCGGTACGGGTCGGCGGGGCGCCAACCTTGTTGTTGGGGCCAGTGGCCGTTCACCCCACCCGTCAGGGCGAAGGGCTGGGCGGGCTGTTGATCCGGGACGCGTTGCATCGCGCGGCTCATCTGGGATGGGTCCGCGTGCTGCTGGTCGGGGATGCGCCGTATTACGGGAAATTCGGCTTTCTGCGCTGTGATGGTGTGATCATGCCGCCACCAACCAACCCGGATCGGGTGCTGGGGTTGGAATTGCGACCGGGGGCTTGGCTGGGGGTGAGCGGAGACGTCACACGCTTGCAATAGAGAGCGGAATCTCCCCCTGCATTTGCTGGGCCGCGTGGCGTGTTTCTGGGGGGCGTCGATCCGTGCAGGTTTCAAGCCACCCCACTGCTGCCGGTCGGGCGGCTGTATCGGTCGGCGGTACATGGCAGACAAGATCCACTCTAGCGGCCTGGCCAAACGAAAGGGTTGATCGGTGCCTTCTCAGGGGCTGTGCGTGGCACGCCGACCAGAGCAATCACCAAGGCCATCGAGAACGCAAAGATCGCATACAGCACGACAACCACCAGAAAGGGAACACCCCATTGGAAGGCATGCATCGCCATGACGCCACCGACCATTAGACAGACAAGAAGAAAGCCGAACCGCATAGTCACCTCCGTTTACACCGCACCAGAGTGGCGCGAAAAGGAAAAGATGCGGTTAACGCGCGCGTGGTTGAGGCCGCCTGCCCGGACGCCCGGTTTCATATAGGTTTGTATTGGCCACGCCAAGGTCAGCAGGGGCTTTGGCCAGGCGATATGGCAAGGGCCGGAAGGCCGACAGTGCCAGTGACAGGGTAAGGGCCATGGCCCCAAAAAGCGCATAGGCTAGAAAAGCAAGCGCAACCCCATAGCCGCCCCCTGCAATCCAGATTGCGCCCGTAAGCCCGCCAATGATGCCGGTCGCCAAGTTTATCAGATGCATGTCGTCCTCCGCGTCATGCAAAACAGGGTGGCATCAAAGGGTGAACAAACCTTTAACTG
>DFBF01000063.1:12983-28880 GCA_002367285.1 Rhodobacteraceae bacterium UBA3087
CTGACAGGATCGCTGACAATAGCAAAATCAGTGCCCCGCCAATGGCATAGGCCAAAAAACTCACGAGAAATCCGTATCCAAGGAAAGCGGCAAAAAGCGCACAGGCCAGCCCACCGAAAACACCGGTCAACAACACTACGATGTTCATGACCAGAATATATAGTTCAGCGTGTGAGTTTCAGTATGTACAAAAGAAATCCTTGGCGATTACTTTCCTTTGCGGGTCATCCATTCCAGCACGGCGGGGCGTACCGATTGCGCGCCTGACAGGCGGGCCTCGTCGATAATACCTTTCAAGGCCTCGATGTCGGTGCGTCGGATCAGATGCTTGACCGGGCCGACCGAGGCAGGGCGCATGGACAAATGACGCATGCCGAGCGCGGCGAAACAGGCGGCCTCGATCGGACGACCTGCGTCTTCGCCACAGAAAGACAGCGGCGTGCGCGCGGCATCACAGCGTGTAACGATTTCTTCGATCAGGTTCAGAAAGCTGACATTCAGCGTGTCATAACGCCGCCGCACCCGTTCATTTTCGCGATCCGCCGCAAAAAAGAACTGTTTCAGGTCATTGCCGCCGATGGAAATAAAGTCAGCCATTTCAAAGAATTGCTGTGGGGCAAACACCATAGATGGTGTTTCCAGCATGGCGCCTATTTCCACGTCTTCGGGCAGGATATGACCCAGGCTGCGTTCGCGCTCGATCTCGGACAGGGCCATTTCGCGCGCGTCGGTAAATTCCCTCAGCTGGGCGATGAACGGGAACATGATTGACAGTTTGCGCCCCGCCGCAGCCCGGATCAGCGCCTGCAATTGCATGCGCATGACGCCGGGCTTGTCCAGGCCGACCCGGATTGCCCGCCAGCCCAGCGCAGGGTTGGGTTCGTCCAGCGGGTTCATATACGGCAACACCTTGTCCGACCCGATATCGAGCGTGCGAAACACCACGCGTTTGCCGTTCGCAGCGTCCAACACGCGCGAATAAAGCGCCGCCAGATCACCCCGTTTGGGCACGCGGCTGACGGTCAGAAACTGCAATTCCGTGCGAAACAGCCCGACACCTTCGGCACCGGACCCTTCCAGCGAAGGCAGATCGGCCATCAGGCCGGCGTTCATGTGCAGGTCGATCACCGTGCCACACAGGCCCATCGCGGGCTTGTCACGCAGGTCCACGTATTGCTCTTGTTGCGCCGCCTCCATCGCCATTTTGTCGCGAAATGCGCCGATGATCGTTTCTTCGGGGCGCAGGTGTACGACACCGTTTTCGCCATCGACAAGGATATGGTCGCCGTTCAGCGCCTCGGTCGTGACGCGGCCCGCGTGTACGATCAGCGGGATGGCAAGCGCGCGCGCAACGATTGCGGCGTGGCTGGCAACGCTGCCTTCCTCAAGCACGATGCCACGCAGAGAACGGCCATATTCCAGCAGCTCGCCGGGGCCGATGTTGGTGGCGATCAGGATTGGGTTGGTGGGCATTTCCGCGCCGGTTTCCCCGCCTTGCCCGGTCAGAATGCGCAACAAGCGGTTGGACAGGTCGTCCAGGTCATGCAGCCGTTCACGCAGATAGGCATCGGGAACCTGTGACATGCGTGCGCGGGCCGAAGATTGTTCTTTCTCAACAGCGGCTTCGGCCGAGAGGCCGCGGGAAATGTCCTCCTCCATCCGGCGCATCCAGCCCTTGGAATTGGCGAACATGCGATAGGCCTCGAGCACCTGCATCTGGTCCTTGTCGGTGGACCGCGCGGTGGCCAGAAGTTCATCAACTGACACGCGCAGGGTTTCGACAGCGTCCTGCAAGCGAAGCAGTTCGGCATGGGGGTCGTCAGAGATCACATTGGTGACGACAACGCGGGGTTCGTGCAGCCAGACGTTGCCTTCGGCAGTGCCCTCTTGGCCGACACCACCTTTGAAGGTGGCAGGGCGTTGGTGCAAGGCGGCCAGGGCCGCGCCCTCGCCGACAAAGGCACCCAGTTCGGTCATCTCGGCGATGACCATGGCGACGACCTCCAGCCCGTACGCTTCGTCCGAGGAATAGTCGCGGGCATCTTTGGACTGGACCACCAGCACACCCAGATTTTCGCCCAGACGTTGGATTGGCACGCCCAGGAAAGAGGAATAAATCTCCTCGCCGGTTTCGGGCATATAACGGAAACCGCGTTCCGAGGGCGCGTCATGTGTGTTGATCGGCTTGCCGGTGCGCGCCACGCGCCCCACCAGGCCTTCGCCAACACGCAGGCGGGTCTGGTGCACAGCGTCGGCATTCAGCCCTTCGGTCGCGCACAGCTCCAATGTGGTTTCATCGCGAAACAGGTAGATCGAACAGACCTCGGCCCCCAGGCTGTCGGCAATCAGCGTGGTGATCCGGTCCAATCGTTCCTGCCCGGCCGAGGCCGCTGCAAGAGTATCGCGCAAACTGCCCAGCAGCTTGCGACTGTCGCTTTGTTGGCTGTCCGCCATCCCCAGAGCCCTGTTCGTCATTCTTGGTTAGGCCCTAGTGTAAGGCGTCGGGCCGCGAGTTCCAATTCATTCCCGACCAATAGGCACATATTTTCATCCAGGGGGTGAAAAGCGGGGCGGGGTGCTCGCCTTTTGGGCGGGTGTTTGTGTCAAACAGGTCTTAAGACGGGTGTTATGAGGCCACAGTGATCTAAAAAATCAGTCAGCGCCGCTCTGATCCTCTAGCTCACAGAAATACGGTGAGAGGGCTTCATCGTCGAAATAGTGAAGAACCCCGTATGACCCAGGTGCAACCTTTGCAACATGACCCAGGTGCAACCTTTGCAACGAATACAACCAGGTCCGTCACGTCACCCCACCGTCCGTCATTGTGATTAAAATTTCATTTATCAATAGGCTGTAGGATCTGTTTTGTTACATAATCTTGGTAAAAAGATTGAAATCACACAGCTGGTCGATTGCCTGTTCAAGGCTTGAAATTGCGATGGCGAGCTTGGCTTCGGATTCATTCTGCTCGTTGAACGCTTCTCGGAGTGTGAACCATCCGTGTATTTCCATCATGGTAGCGTCCAGTTCGAAGACTGACTTCCTGATCCTTCAGTTGCGAGATCTTAGAGCGGCAGCTCAAATTCAGGAAGGCTTGCTTCGACCGCGCACGGATAGGCGATCTTTTGAAAGGCCCGTCAAAGAAAAAGCCGACACGATTTTACGTGCCGGCTTTGTATTCCATCCGTTCAGGCGTGGCTCAGCCCGCCTTTTCCAGCTCGAACGCGTCATGCAGCGCTTGCACGGCCAGCTCCATGTATTTGCGGTCGATCAGGACCGAGATCTTGATCTCGGACGTCGTGATAACCTTGATGTTCACGCCTTCGCGCGACAGCACGTCGAACATTTTGGCGGCGATGCCGGTGTGGCTGCGCATGCCGATGCCGACGACCGAAACCTTGGCGACGTCAATATCGGCGACCAGATCGTGAAAGTTGATCTCGCCTGCGTCCTTGGCGTCCTGCATGGCCTTTTCGGCGCGCGCCACCTGGTTGGTGGGGCAAGAAAAGGTCATGTCGGTGCGACCTTCTTCCGAGATGTTCTGAACGATCATGTCGACATTCACGCCCGCCTCGGCCAGCGGGGTGAAGATCGCGCTGGCGATGCCGGGGCGGTCGGCCACCGAAATCAGCGTCATTTTGGCCTCATCCCGTTGATAGGCGACGCCCGAGACAACATTCTTTTCCACGATATCCTCCTCGTCACAGACAAGCGTGCCTGCATTGGGGTCATATTCTTCAAAGCTGCTGAGAACGCGCAGCTTTACCTTGTAACGCATGGCCAGTTCGACAGACCGCGTTTGCAGCACTTTGGCGCCAAGCGACGCCAGTTCCAGCATCTCTTCGAACGCGATGCGGTCCAGTTTGCGGGCCTTGTCGGTCAGGCGCGGGTCGGTGGTGTAAACCCCGTCCACATCCGTATAGATGTCACAGCGTTCCGCGCCAAAGGCGGCGGCAAAGGCCACGGCGGTGGTGTCGCTGCCACCCCGGCCCAGCGTGGTAATGCGCCCGTCCGGGCTGACACCCTGGAAACCGGCGACCACGGCCACTTTCATACCTTCGGCGAACTTCGCTTTGATGTTTTCGGGCGGGATGTCTTCGATCCGGGCCGCTGAATGGACCGAGGTGGTCTGAACCGGCACTTGCCAGCCCTGCCAGCTGCGGGCGGGAACGTCCATCTCCTGCAAGCGCAGGGACATGAGGCCAGCGGTGATCTGTTCGCCTGAACTGACCACGGCGTCATATTCGCGCGCGTCATACATGTGCGAGGTCTCTTCGACCCAGCCCACCAGTTCATTGGTCTTGCCTGACATGGCCGAGACAATGACGATCACGTCATAGCCATTGGCCACCTCGCGCGCGATGCGTTTAGAGGCCCGGGCGATCCGGTCCAGCGTGGCAACGGAGGTGCCGCCGAATTTCATCACGAGAATAGGCATTTTGCCTGCTCCCTTTCGTCAATCTTAAAGCGTTTCGAAATAACTTGAGAAGCAAGTTGGGTTCGAAACGCCCACAACATTAATAGGGTCCAAGCGCTTCGACCCAAACCTGTGAGACAGGTTTTTCTCGAAACGCTTTTAGGTCCGCGCTGTCTTACGCAGGGTGGGGGGAAAGGGCAAGGGTGTATGACCTGGGCTGATCTGCGGGTTGGCTTCGGGGATGACCTGTGGCCGCCCCCGCCACAGCCCACCCCATGCCGACCGCGCGATAGGGGCCGGCCGCGTGACCTCCCACCCCGCTGCGCCGGGGCCGGGTCAGTAGGGGGGGGTATTGCCGTCCCAGGTTTCAAAACAGCCTGTGTTGGCCATCGACAGGGCGTCGAACCGGGCCATCAATCCGTCGCGGGCCTGATCCACTTCAATGTCACCACCTGCGCCGCCCATGTCGGTGCGCACCCAACCCGGGTGATAGATGCCGACCGCAATGCCTTCGGCCTCTAGGTCCTTGGACAGGTTGCGCCCCAGGTTCAGCACCGCCGCCTTTGAGGCGCGATAGATATAGCTGCCGCCGGGCGCGTGTTGATGGCTGGCCATTTGCGATGATATGATCGCGATCTTGGCGTTCTCAGCGGTGCGCAGGTTCGGCAGAAGGCTTTGAATTGTCAGGAAAACGCCGGTGACGTTGGTGGCAAACGCATCGGCCCACATTTGGGCTGGATATCCATCCTCCAGCGCGTTGCCCTTGTCGGGATAGACACCTGCGTTACAGACCAGAAGGTCCAGCGGTTGGCCCCCCAGACGCCCGGCCAGCGCAGCTTGGCTGGTGGGGTCGCTGACCTCCAGCTGTTCCCACAAGCCCTCGTCAGGGGCTGCCCCGCGGGTGGTGCCGATCACCGCGTCACCCCGGCTGCGATAGCCATCGAACATGGCCCGGCCAATGCCGCGATTTGCGCCTGTGATGAGAATGGTCATGTGTCTCTCCGATCTGGTCTGGCCTTACAAAAGGTCCGGTGCAGTCTGGGCCCAAGGGGTCAATTGATTTTCCGGGTGGGCGTGAAGGGCAGGGGCAGAACCGGCACGCCGTCTTCGATCAGTTTCCTGGCCTCATCCGGCTTGGCCTCGCCATAAATTGCCCGTTCTGGCGTGTCGCCATCATGCATGGCGCGCGCTTCGGTGGCGAAACTGCTGCCAACATATTCGCTTTCGGCTTCGACCTTGGCCTTCATCTGCGCAATCGTGCGCTCAGCGTCGGTTTGCGGCTCGGCCAGCGGGGCAGGAGTGGGCGTGGGGGCAGGGTCCGCAGGCACAACTGCGGCCGAGCGGGCCGGGCGCACCTTGGGCGCCATCAGCGTTTTGTCGACTGTCACCGAGCCGCAGATCGGGCACGCCACATGGCCCGCCGCCAGCAGCCCGTCAAACGCGCGCGCGTTCTGGAACCAGCTTTCAAAGCTGTGCCCCTGGTCACATTTTAACGCATATCGGATCATGTCGGCCCCATCGTCAAAGCCCGGGCAGTATGGGCGAAATCGCCAGAATGATGCAAGCCATTCAGCGCAGAGTACGCGGATCGAACGCTTTGATCATGGCGCGCAGCTCGGGCTCGGTCACCATGCCCGCCGCTTTTTTCAAGCTGACCCATTTCCGCCGCCTTTGGCTGCGTTCGGGAAACTGTTTCGCCACCTTTTTGACCTTCAGCGGGAAGACCGCGACCACACAGGGCATCCGGTCGCCCGCATATCCCTTGTCATAGGCGTAGAACCCTAACACGTGGTGGGACAGCTTGCCGGTGACGCCGGCCTCTTCCCAGGCCTCGGTGGCCGCGGCCCCTGCGGGGGTTTCGCCATCCATCGGCCAGCCCTTGGGGATGATCCAGCGCCCACTGCGGCGTGTCGTGACCAACAGGATTTCGACCTTGCCGTCATGGATGCGATAACACAGCGCCCCAAACTGGGTGCGCACGGCCCGTTTGTCGTTGACCGCCAGCCGGATCGGCCGTTGTTTGCTGTTTGCGACAGTCACGTGTCTTGTGCCCTTGGTGTCCATGTGGCCCCGAAGTCTAGCGGGATTTTGTTTCAGTGTTTTGAAGATAGGCCCATTGCGCGCGGTTGCAAAGGAAAATGCCATATCTAGTGGCGGGAGCTTGTCGTTCTGGCAGGTCTGGTGCCGCCTAAAGCGTCGGGATGGCGCCTGATAACACAGTTTCATACCAGCCCGTGTCGATATTTCCACCCGACAGAATCACCCCGACCTTGCGGCCTGCCATGGCGTCACGTTCCTGTATCAGTGCCGCCAAGGGGGCCGCCCCGGCGCCTTCGGCAACATTGTGGATGGCGCGGAAATACAGACGGATGGCGGCGGCGATTTCGCCGTCCGTGACCGTGACGATCCGTGCCGCGCCCTTGGCATAGATGTCAAACGCCGCCTGAACCGGCACGCGCACCGCCATGCCATCGGCAAAAGTGTTGGCGGCGTTGGTTTCCACCAGATGCCCGGCGTCCAGCGACAGCTTGGCACCCGCTGCCTGATCTGACACGACACCGACGATGTCACAGTCCAGCCCCAGCGCGTCACGCGCCGCGATCACGCCGCAGATGCCCGAGCCACAGCCGATCGGCACATAGACCGTGTCCAGATCTGGGTGGGCGGTGAACAGTTCGACCCCGTATGTTGCCACGCCGCGCACCAACTCGCGATGAAAGGGCGGCACGGGCAGGTAATCACCGGCCTTGGCAATGCGCATGGCCTCTTGCCGGGCCTCGTCGAAATCTGCGCCGAATTCGACCAGATCCGCGCCATAGGCCCGCATCGCGGCGTTCTTTTCGACCGAATTGCCGTGCGGGGCAAAGACCTTGGCTGTCAGCCCAACGGCCGACGCCGCGCGGGCCTGGCTTTGGCCGTGGTTGCCGCGGGTGGCGGTGATGATGCCGCGCGCCTCGGGATGGTCGCGCGTCACCCAGTCCAGAAAGGTGATACCGCCACGCACCTTGAAGGCCCCTGTGGGGGCGTGGTTTTCATGTTTCACCACCACACGCACGCCCGTTTCGGCGGCAAGTTGCGGCCATTCGATCTGGGCGGTGGGCGACATCTGGCTGTAGACCAGCCCTTGGGCGGCCTTCAATTCCTCCAGTGAAAACATCGGCATACCCTTTCGTTTCCATCGTTCTGGGCTGCGAAAGCGGGGTGTCACCTTGTGGGTGTCAGCCCCGTGTGCCTGAGAACTTTTCTGCCCATTCTTCGCGTTGGTCATCGGTGATCTTGGCGAACAGGTTGTCGGGCACGGTAAAGTCGTGGCCCGGTTTCAACAGGTCCAGCGCAGCGGCCACATCGTCGGGCCAGACGTCATCGGTGTTCATCGCTTTGATCAACGTGGCCGAGGCATCCGGGATGAACGGCGCTGACAGCACCGCATAGAGCCGGATCAGGTTCAGCGACAGGCGGATTGATCCGGCCGCCAGCGCCGGGTCGGTCTTGAAGGATGTCCAGGGGGCTGCCGCTTGCAGGTATTCGTTGCCCGCCACCCAGATGCCGCGCAATTCCTGCGCCGCTTTGCGCACGTCCATCGCCTCCATGTGGCCCTCATAGGCGCGCACTTTGCTGGTCAGGTCGGCGATCAAAGCCGTCTCTGCGTCGCCATAGGCGCCATCGGGCACGGAGTCCGAGAACTTCGAGCGGCAGAATTTCGTCACGCGCGACACAAAGTTGCCCAGCACGTCGGCCAGGTCCTTGTTCACGGCGGTCTGGAAGTTTTCCCAGGTGAATTCGCTGTCGGAATTTTCCGGTGCGTGGGACAGAAGCCACCAGCGCCAGTAGTCCGGCGGCAGGATTTCCAGCGCCTGGTCCATGAATACGCCACGGCCCTTGGAGGTCGAGAACTGCCCACCGTCATAATTCAGATAGTTGAACGATTTGATGTAATCGACCAGCTTCCAGGGTTCATTCGACCCCATGATGGTGGCGGGGAAAGACAGGGTATGGAAGGGCACGTTGTCCTTGCCCATGAACTGCACGTAACGCACGTCGTCCGCGCCCTTGTCGGTGCGCCACCAGCGTTCCCAATAGGCGTCCGGCTCGCCCAGATCATCGGCCAGTTCGGCGGTGGCGGCGATATATTCGATTGGTGCGTCGAACCAGACATAGAACACTTTGCCTTCCATGCCGGGCCAGTCCTGATCGCCCTTTTTCACCGGCACGCCCCAGTCCAGATCACGGGTGATGCCACGGTCTTGCAGGCCGTCACCGTCATGCAGCCATTTCTTGGCAATCGAGGTGGTCAGTACCGGCCAGTCGGTCTTGGTGTCGATCCAAGCGTCCAGCTTGTCCTTCAGGGCGGATTGCTTCAGGTACAGGTGTTTGGTTTCGCGCACCTCCAAGTCGGTGGACCCCGAAATCGCGCTGCGCGCATCGATCAGGTCGGTCGGGTCCAGCTGTTTGGTGCAGTTTTCGCACTGATCGCCGCGCGCGCTGTCATAGCCGCAGTTGGGGCAGGTGCCTTCGATGTAACGATCCGGCAGGAACCGGCCATCGGCATTGGAATAGACCTGTTTTTCGCTGACCTCTTCGATCAGCCCATTGTCGGCCAGACGGCCTGCGAAATGCTGGGTCAGGGCCTGGTTGCGCAGTGACGACGAGCGACCGAAATTGTCAAACGACAGGCGAAATCCCTTGGCGATATCGGCCTGAACCTCGTGCATTTCGGCGCAGAATTCATCAACCGGTTTGCCAGCCTTGGCGGCGGCCAGTTCGGCAGGGGTGCCATGTTCGTCGGTGGCACAGATGAACATGACCTCGCGCCCACGGCCCCGGTTGTAACGGGCATACAGGTCGGCAGGCAATTGCGAGCCAACCAGATTGCCCAGGTGTTTGATCCCGTTGATATACGGGATGGCCGAGGTGATGAGGATGCGGTTCATGTCAGGTCCCAAAGCTGTTTGGGGCCGTATACGTCATGGGATTTGGTTAGGCCAGAGGGTTAGATGTTCGGAACCAGACGCGTGCGCCATCAATGACCCGCATTGGGCGCGGCGTTGGTACAGCCTGCTCAATGTCCCACCGCTATTTCCGGTCCCGGAACCGCCCCATCAGGCGGCCCACCGTAAAGGACGTGCGCGGCGAATAGACGTAAGGTGTCTTGTCCTCGACCGTGGGGCGCGCGCGCATCCGGGTCAGGCCGAACGCGATCAACACCACATGGCCCGCAGCCACAAAGGCAAACAGCGCGCCGGGGCCATAAGCCGCGATCAGGTTTGACGCCACATAGGGGCTGGCAATCGCGCCAAGGGCATAGAAAAACATCAACGCCGCCGACAGTTCGACCCGCTGTTCGGATGTGGCAAAGTCGTTTGCGTGCGCCGCCGAGATGGAAAAGATCGGGAAGGTGGTAAAGCCAAACAGCACCGCCGCCAGCATCACGCCCAGCATACCGGTGCCCGTAGCCGCCATGGTCACCGAACAGCTGCCCACCGCCGCGACAGACAGCCAAATCAGCACCCAGCGCCGGTCGTATTTGTCCGCCAGCCAACCAATGGGCAGCTGCGCCAGCGCACCGCCCAGCACCACGGTGGCCAGAAAGAACGCGATTTGGTCGATCTTCAACCCGACCTCTTGGCCATAAATCGGCCCGACCATCCGAAATGATGCCGCGCTGAGCGCGGCGACGATCACGCCGCCCACCGCCAGCGGCGACATCTGCCAGGCCAGACCTGGGCGCAGGCGCGGCGCGGCCGGGGTTTCCGGTTGCGAGCTGCGCGTCAGCGCCAGCGGCAGGATCGCCGCGCAACACAGGATCGCCAGCAGGTTATACGAGACATAATGCGCAGGCGTCAGAACGCCGATCATCAACTGTGCGACCAGCGACGCACCCATGTCCATGATGCGATAGCCGCCCATCACACGCGCCCGCGTGTCATTGGTGATCTTCGCGTTCAGCCAGGCCTCGATCACCGTGTAACAGCCCGCGATGCACAGGCCCGATGCGATGCGCATCACCGCCCAGGCATAGGGGTCGATCCACAGCATATGCGCCAGCAATCCGATTGCGCCCAGCACCGTGAACACCGCAAAGCCACGTGAATGGCCAACGCTGCCCATCAGGCGGGGTGCCCACCAGCAGCCGATGAAAAAGCCCAGGAAATGCGCCGAGCCCAGCAGGCCGACCTGCGCCTTGGTAAAGCCCAGCGTCAGGCCCGACAGCGCGTCCAGTGGTCCGACCCCGCCAGAACTGAGCTGCAACAGGATTACTGAAAACAGCAGTGAGGCAAAGGATATCATCAGACGCATGGGGCGGGGTCCACGTGGTTCGCCCCATGGTGGCAGGCTCGGGGGGGCAAACATGGCCCTGCGCGACATTCTCGTGTCGTTTTGGGGGATCGCTGCGCGCACGTCTCCTCACATCCGCGTGTGGCCCGGTGGCGCGGGGCGGATCCGGCTGATAGCCGGACCAAACACGCAGACAGGGAGCGCGCGACATGGAAACGATTTGGATCATCGCGGGGGTGGCCGTGATCGTCGGCGCAAGCCTGTTGGCCGCGCCACGTCGCGCCAGCGTTGACGGGTTTTACGGCGGGGCGGGGGAGGACGGCACGCCGCCGGGGCTCTGGACGTTGGTTCTGTCCCAGGTGACCACCTGGATCTTCGCTCGGTCGCTGATGAACGCCGCCATTCTGGGGTATTATTACGGCTTTCCCGGTACGCTGGCCTATGCGGCCTATTACCTGTCGTTTCTGACCGGCGGGTTCATTGTTGGTCGCCTGCGCGACGGCGGGGCGACCTCGGTGCAGGACTGGCTGTCGGTGCGGTTCGGACGTGTCGGCACGGGCGCTTATAACCTGGTCATCGCGCTGCGTCTGTTGTCCGAGGTTTTTGCCAACCTTCTGGTCGTCGGGCTGATCATCGGCGCGGTCCAACCCGAGGCGGGCAATATCGCCATTCTGGCGGTTGCCGCGCTGGGCCTGGCCTATTCGGCCTGGGGTGGGCTGTCGGCGGCGCTGCGCACGGATGTGGTGCAGATGGTGCTGTTCCTGGTGGCGTTCGGCCTGGCCTTGGTCGCTTTGGTCACCAGTCCGGGCTTTTCGCTGACGGCCATTGTCACCTCAGGCGGGGCATCCGGGGCCTATAATGGCTGGGTGCTGTTGGCGGTCGCAGCGCTTCAGGTGTTTTCCTATCCGGTGCATGACCCGGTGATGATGGACCGCGGCTTTCTGGCCGACCGTGCCACCACGCGGGCGTCGTTCCGCCATGCGTTCTGGATTTCCGCCCTGTGCATCCTTGCGTTCGGTGCCTTTGGCATTCAGGCGGCGGTCATGGGCGTGGCGTATGAAAATCAGCTGATCGGCAGCTGGGCGGGCATGTTCCCGACCTGGGTCTTTGCCGCGCTGATGTTGTCGCTGCTGGTGTCCGCGCTGTCGACACTTGATTCGGCGCTCAGCTCGGCTGCGCGCCTGGTGGTCATGGAGCTGTCGCTGGCACCGCGCACTTTGGCCGGTGGGCGCATCGTCATGGTTGTCTTCATGGCGGCGGGGGCGGCGTTGACGTTGTGGGGCAATGCGTCGTTGTTTGACGCGGTGGCGGTCAGCGGCACCGCGTCGATGTTCTTGACGCCGGTGCTGGTGGTTGGCCTGATCCTGGGCCGCCCGGTGGCGCTGTGGTCTTACCTTGTGGCCTTTGGCGCAGCCATGCTGGGCGCTGCGGCCTATTTCGCCCGCGCCACCGATTGGGTCGCCAGGGTTCTGCCTGCGGGGCACAAATACGAACAGCTGTTGGCGATCTGCATCGTGGTCCTGGTGGTCGGTTTCGTCGCTGTCGCGCTGGGCAGCCGGGCGCGCGACAGGGTTGCGGCAGAGGTATGAGGCTGCTATTTGCCGCTAAAGTCTGATGGAATTCATCGGGTATGCAGGGGATGCAGGTGACAGGCGATACACCCAGGTTGGAGATCCGCAACATCCGCCGTGTTTTCGGCGGGCGCAATGTGGTCAATGACGTCAGCCTGCGGGTGGCGCCGGGGCAGGTGACCTGTCTGTTGGGCCCGTCGGGCTGCGGCAAATCCACCACGCTGCGCATCATTGCGGGGGTCGATCGCCAGACCAGCGGCGAGGTCTTTATCGACGGGGTCTTGATTGCCGGAGACGGCATGATGCAGCCGCCCGAGGCGCGCTCGGTCGGGTTGATGTTTCAGGATTTCGCGCTGTTCCCGCATCTTTCCGTGTCGGAAAACGTGGCTTTTGGCCTGAAAGGAACGCGCACCGAAAAGCGGCTTAGAGTTCGGGAATTGTTGGAGAAAGTCGGGCTTGTCCGGTTTTTGAACGCCTATCCGCACGAGCTGTCGGGCGGTGAACAACAGCGGGTGGCGCTGGCGCGCGCTCTGGCCCCACGCCCGCGCATCATGCTGATGGACGAGCCGTTTTCTGGCCTGGACAACCGCCTGCGCGACGGTATCCGGGACGAAACCCTGGCAATCCTGAAGGACGAAGGCGCCGCCGTGCTGTTGGTGACCCACGAGCCCGAGGAAGCCATGCGAATGGCCGACGAAATCGCGTTGATGCGCCAGGGGCGGATCGTGCAACAGGGCGCGCCGTACAACATCTATAACACGCCGGTGGATAAGGCGGCGGCGGCGTTCTTTTCCGATGTGAACGTGATCCGGGGGCGGGTGAAGGGGCTGTTGACCGACACGGCGTTCGGCCAATTCATGACCCCCGCCGTGCCGGATGGCGCAGAGGTGGACATCGTGATCCGCCCGCAGCATCTGAAGATCGACTTTGATCGTGGCGGCCAGGGCCCGTCGCCGACGCCCGATCACGGTGTCTGGGCGCGCGGCACGGTTGAGCGCGCGCGGTTCATCGGCAAGGAAAGCCTGGTTGATTTCCGCATGGAACATGACGGTGAACGGCTGACGGCCTCGGTCCCGTCAGTGTTTCTGCCCCAGGCCGGCACCGCGTTGTGGATTGCGATCCGACGCGACCGCTGTTTCGTGTTTCCGGTGACCGGAAAGGCCCAGCGAAAGGGCCAGTGAGGGCCGTTCACGACACTTTCTTGCGCGAATTCTCGCTTTGGGGCTTTGAACTTGCGGCCCAAAGTCATAAATACTTGCTGCGAAGAATGATGGGGTGGGCGACAGGCTCACCTGAAAGGGAGATACCTCATGCTTAACAATATCGGCCTTCCCGGCCTTCTGCTGATTGCCGTCGTGGTGCTGGTTCTGTTCGGTCGCGGCAAGATTTCCTCGCTGATGGGCGAAGTTGGTAAGGGCATTACCTCGTTCAAGAAAGGCGTTGCCGATGGCACTGCCGAGATCGAAGAAGAAGCTGCCGAGGCCGCCAAAGACGTGACGCCTGAGACCGAAAAAGACCAGGCGTAAGCCGAACCCACAGAAGGGGCTCGGCCCATGTTCGACATCGGAATGACCGAACTGTTGCTGATTGGCGTCGTTTCGCTGATCGTGGTGGGTCCAAAAGACCTGCCCGGCATGTTCCGCACGCTTGGCCGGTTCACCGCCAAGGCACGCTCCATGGGGCGCGAGTTTTCGCGCGCCATGAATGACGCGGCCGATGAGGCCGGGGTCAAGGATGTTGCGGCCGATCTGAAAAAGGCCACCAGCCCCAAAGCCATGGGTCTGGACGCGTTGAACAAGGCCGCCGAGAGTTTCGAGAAGTGGGAGCCGACCAAGCCCGCGTCGGAAAAGGGCGGCGAAACTGCCAAGCTGGCCGAGGAGCGCGCCGAGGCTGCGAAAAAGATCCACGCGGCCACTGCCAAAAAGGCACAGGCGCGCCTGGATCGCGAAGCGGCTGAGGCGGCGACAGAGGGGGCGCAGACACCCAAACCTGCTGTGGCGCCCAAGCAAGCACCCGCGAAAAAGCCAGCCGCCAAAAAGCCCGAAGCGAAAGCTGCCCCCAAGACACCAGCAGCCAAGACGCCTGCTGCGAAAAAGCCGGCAGCAAAGAAGCCCGCGGCCAAAAAAACTGCTGCGAAAAAGCCTGCTGCGAAAAAGCCGGCGGCCAAGAAAGCCGCCAAGCCCAAACCCACGGACACCCCTGACGCATGAGCACGAGTGAAGAGATCGAAGAGAGCTCCGCCCCGCTGATCGAACATCTGGCCGAGCTGCGCACCCGCCTGATCCGCGCCGCGCTGGCGTTTATCGTTGGCATGATTATCTGCTTTACCGTCGGTAGCCAGATCCTGTCGTTCCTGCTGGTGCCGATCGAAAATACCATGCGTGCGCTGGGTGATCCGAACCCGGTGATGATCTATACCTCGCCGCAGGAATATTTCTTTACCCTGATCCGCATTTCCATGGTCGGCGGTCTGGTCGTGGCCTTCCCGGCCATTGCGTTTCAGCTGTGGCGTTTCGTGGCGCCGGGTCTGTATAGCAAGGAGAAAGACGCATTTCTGCCGTTCCTGATTGCGTCGCCCCTGCTGTTCCTTCTGGGCGCGGCCTTTGCCCATTTCATCGTCGTGCCCCTGGCAATGACGTTCTTTCTGGGCTTTGCCGATCTGCCATCCTATGCCGCCGCCTTGGTCACGGGCGACGAGGTGTCGCCAAACGACAGCGGCATCGACATCGTATTTTCCGGCAAGGTCAACGAAACCCTTGATATCACGCTGAAAATGATTGTGGCCTTCGGGCTGTGTTTCCAGCTGCCCGTGCTTTTGACCCTGATGGGCAAAGCCGGTCTGGCCACCGCAGGCGGCCTGCGCAGCACGCGGAAATACGCGGTTGTCGGCATCTTGGTTGTCGCCGCCTTGGTCACGCCGCCCGATGTCACCACCCAGGCGATCCTGTTTGTCGTGGTCTATGGCCTGTACGAGATCTCGATCTTCCTGGTCGCCCGCGTTGAAAAGAAACGCGAAGCCAGCCTGCGCGAGCAGGGGCTGTGGTTCGAGGACGACGAGGATGAGGATGAGACCGACGGCGAAACCGCCACAGGCAAACATCCCGAGGAAGAGGACGACGACCCGCTTCTGGCCGAGTTCGAGGACGACGAGGATGACGAAGATCCCGGCATGGTCGACGATACCAAATGAACGATACGGCCCTGACACGCATTGCCGAGGCGCTGGAGCGCATGTCTCCGGCGCCTTTGGCCGCCCCGGATTTCGGGGCCGCCGAGGCCTTTGTCTGGCACACCGCGCCGGACCGCCTGGAACCCGTAGCCGATGTCAGTCGCATCGCGCTGGATCTGCTGATAGGGGTTGACAGGTCACGCGATACGTTGCTGGAGAACACGCTGCAATTCGCGCGCGGCTTGCCCGCGAACAATGCCCTGTTGTGGGGCGCGCGCGGCATGGGAAAATCCAGTCTGGTCAAGGCGATCCATGCCGAGGTTCTGGCCCAGGGTCAGGCCCTGAAGATCATCGAGCTACAACGCGAAGACCTGCCCAGTGTCGGGCGTCTGTTGAACCTGCTGCGTGACAGCGGTGAACGGTTCCTGTTGTTCTGTGACGACCTGTCGTTCAGCCATGACGAC
>DFBF01000292.1:0-154 GCA_002367285.1 Rhodobacteraceae bacterium UBA3087
CTATAACGACATGCTGTCGGCCCACGCGCCCTATGCGACCTATCCCGACCTGATCAAACAGGTCGCGCGCGCCGAAGGCGGCACCGCGCAGGTCGCGGGCGGTGTGCCGGCCATGTGCGACGGCGTCACCCAGGGCGAAGCCGGCATGGAGCTG
>DFBF01000292.1:316-471 GCA_002367285.1 Rhodobacteraceae bacterium UBA3087
TTTCTGCCTGCCGGACCGATGACCAGCGGCTTGCCGAATGACGAAAAGGCCAAGATACGTCAGAAATTCGCCACGGGCGAAGTCGACCGCGACGCGCTGATGGCTGCCGAAATGGCTGCCTATCATGGGCCGGGCACCTGCACTTTTTACGGCAC
>DFBF01000292.1:559-3069 GCA_002367285.1 Rhodobacteraceae bacterium UBA3087
CCTGCGGGCCATGTGCTGGACGAAAAGGCCTTTGTGAACGCACTGGTCGGGCTGATGGCGACCGGGGGCTCAACCAACCTGGTCTTGCACCTGCCCGCCATGGCGCGTGCGGCGGGCGTTCACCTGACATTGCAGGATTTCGCTGATATTTCCGCCATCGTGCCGCTTATGGCGCGGGTTTACCCGAACGGCCTGGCCGATGTGAACCACTTTCACGCCGCTGGTGGCCTTGGGTACATGATCGGCGATCTGCTGGCCGAAGGCCTGTTACATCCCGACACAAAAACCGTCGCGGGCGAAGGGCTGGCCGCCTATGCGCGTGAACCAAAACTGTCCGGCAACCGCGTCACCTGGGAACCCGGGCCGCGCGCCAGCCTGAACGACAAGATCGTGCGCCCGGTGCGCGACGCGTTCCAGCCCACCGGCGGTCTGGCCCAGCTGGATGGCAACCTGGGCCATGGTGTCATCAAAGTGTCCGCCGTCGCGCCTGACCGCCAGGTGATCGAGGCCCCGGCCCGCGTATTCCATGACCAAGACAGCGTCAAAGCCGCCTTTCGCGCCGGCGAATTCACCGGCGACGTGGTGGTCGTGGTGCGGTTTCAGGGGCCCAAAGCCAACGGCATGCCGGAATTGCACGGGCTCACGCCCTCGCTCGCCGTGTTGCAGGACCGGGGTTACAAGGTCGCGCTGGTCACTGACGGGCGCATGTCGGGCGCCTCGGGCAAAGTGCCCGCCGCGATCCATATCGCACCCGAAGCCATGGATGGCGGCCCGATTGCGCGCGTACAGGATGGCGACATTGTGCGGCTGGACGCGATCAACGGCACGCTTGAGGTGCTGAGCGATGGCTTTGACAGCCGCGCCCCGGCCACCGCAGATCTGTCGGCAAATCAACACGGCATCGGACGGGAAATGTTCGATGTCTTCCGCAAAAATGTAGGCCTGGCCAGCAATGGCGCTGCCACCGTTGTATGAGGGTGACATGACACCGCAAGACGCCTCGCTTAAAGCCGAAGAAATCTGCCGTCTGGCCCCGGTTGTGCCGGTTCTGGTGGTCCATGACGTTGCCCATGCCCGCCCGTTGGCCGAGGCGCTGGTCGCCGGTGGCCTGCCCGCGTTGGAGGTCACGCTGCGCACCCCCGTCGCGTTGGAAGTCATCGCCGAGATGGCACAAGTCCCCGGCGGCGTCGTGGGGGCGGGCACCCTGTTGACACCGGACGATGTGACGGCGGCAAAAGCAGCTGGCGCGCGGTTTGGCGTGTCCCCCGGCGCGACGGACCGACTGTTGGATGCCTGCGAAGCGGCGGACCTGCCAATCCTGCCTGGCGCCACATCGGCCAGCGAATCCATGCGCCTGTTGGACCGTGGCTATAGCGTGCAAAAGTTCTTTCCGGCCGAGGCGGCGGGCGGTGCTGCGTTCCTGAAATCGCTGGCCTCGCCCTTGCCGCAGATCCGGTTCTGCCCAACGGGTGGCATTGGGCTGGGCAATGCAAATGATTACCTGTCGCTGCCCAACGTGCTGTGCGTCGGCGGCAGTTGGGTCGCGCCATCCGACATGGTACAGTCAGGCGACTGGGCCGGGATTACCGCGCTGGCCAGGGCGGCAAGCGCCCTGCCCCGCTAGCTCAGATGAAATAACACAGGTGAATTACCAGCGCCCGGTCATGGATTTCAGCAACAGCGATCCGCGCCGGGAAAATTCCGACCCGCCCACTGTGCCGTTCAGCACTGTATCGGGGGCGTTTGCGGCACGCGCCAGAACCGCGCGCGTGCGCCATGCGGCCCGCAATGCCGATTTTGCCGGACCAGCGGCCACCCGCTTGGGCATCTCGGCCAACCCGGCCTGTGCCAGCCCGGCCACCAGATCAGCCGAGGGCATGACATGGCCCCGCCCCGCCGCCGCCAAAGCGGGTTGCGCCAACAGCCAGTTCGCAACGCCCTGCGCCGTGCCAAGCGCCTGATAGACCTGCGTATCCTGCCCCCCAAGCGCCTGTGCAGACAGGGTCATCAGATTGCCCGCCGTCGCCCGTGCATAGTCCGTCAGGGCCTGAACCGTGTCCAGCGCACGGCCCTCGACGTCGTCAATACGCGCATCCACCAGCCCATGCAGACGCACCAGATCGGCGCCCGTATCCCGCACCATCTGCGCCAGAGGTTCGGCGACCTCGTGGGCGCGGGCGGCTTTGCCAGCCGCGATTTCGTCCAGCGTATCGGTCCAGAATTGCAACCGCATACGGGCAATCATCGGCTCAGACGACGCATATTGCGCGCGGGCCACTTCCAGGTTGAACGCGTACAGCGGAAACAGGATCTCCCGCGCGGGGACCGGTCCTGTCATGGCCGAGGCGAACCGATCCGGGTCACCCGAATGCACCAATTCTGCGCAGGCCTGAATGCTCATCGCGGCCGCACCACGGCCAGAGCATGGCCGAATTCATCACGATGGGCGCGCCACAGGGTATTTTCGGCGGCCTGTCCGTCCAGCACCGCGTTCAACGCGGCATCCGCCC
>DFBF01000089.1 GCA_002367285.1 Rhodobacteraceae bacterium UBA3087
GAGCGAGCCCCAGACGTTTTCGATGTTCTCATAGGTGTCGCCAGTCGCGTTGCCCCAAGCGTTTCCAGCGATCATGTTGATGCCGATGCCGCCGCCATCAATGTCGCGGAAATCGATATAGTCCTGGCCCGCGCCACCGTCATGATGATCGGCCCCTGTGCCGCCGGCCAGGGTGTCGTTGCCGTCGCCGCCTTGCAAGGTGTCATCGCCGTCACCGCCCATAAGGGTGTCTTCGCCGTTGCCGCCGCCCAGTGTGTCGGTCCCATTCTGACCGTTTAAAGTGTCGGCGCCAGCCCCTCCGATCAGCACGTCATCACCGTCATAGCCGTAAAGCGCGTCATCGTCGTCGCCACCTTCCAGACGGTCATTGCCATACCCGCCATAGAGGGTGTCGACCCCGGCGCCGCCCTTCAGCGTGTCATCACCACCGCGGCCCGACAACAGGTCATCGCCGTCGCCACCTTCCAGCACATTGGCGGTATCGTCCCCCTTCAACTCATCGGCCATTGCCGAGCCCGTGAGGTTTTCGATGCTGGTAAATGTGTCCCCCGCAGCTGATCCGCCGACCGTGTTGTTCCTTAGGTCCACGTTGGCCCCGGATGTCGCGTCGCGATAGCTGGCCGTGTCGATCCCGGTGCCTCCGTTCAGCGTATCACCGCCACCGTTGCCTTCGAGCAGATCATCGGCCGTGCCGCCCTCGAATGTGTCGGCGGTGGCCGTGCTGCCATAGAGATGCAAGTACCCATCGCCGGGGGTTTCCTTGGCGACAATGATGCGAATGACTTCGTCATTGTCGAACGTGACCTGAATCTCCGGGTAGCCCTCTGAGTTCACGGTCACCGCAGCCATTTCGCGCGAAATCACCGTCTTGCCGCTGGCATCCGTCGAAACGCGCGCGATCCAGACGTTTTGAATATTGCTGCCAAAGTTTTTCAAATCGACGGTCTTGGTGCCATCAAATCCGTCCGAGGCGACAAAGATCACGCCCTTGGATGAGTCTTCGAAAGCATAAGCCAGGGTGTCGCTTTTCCCGCTGATATTGTCTTTGGACGCGGTTTCCAGTTGCCACGTGCCCGGTATGCTTTCGGCCATCAGCCGCAAGACTTCCATATGGGGGCCATAGTCAACGCCACCCAAGCCATCGCCCCAGGTTGCTTCGGTATCATGGGTGTGCGAGCTGCCAATGCCCCAGAGTGCGGCATAGTCGACCCCCAGTTCCGCAAGGCTGGAAATGACTGACAAGGTGACCGCAGCGGCGGAGAGGTCGACCTGTGTTGCGGTGTTTGTGTGTTCCACGCTCCAGGCCGAGTTGTAAATCTCGACCTCTTTCGCAACTTGGCCGGGCGGGTTGATCAGGGCCAGCATTGCTGTGATGCCTTGCTCGATCCAATTGATGCCCTCAAAATCTGCGGCGCTGTCCAGGCTCGCGTCCAACAGGTTGTGGTTTGTGTCTAGCACGTCGATTTGCCCGAACAGGCTGGCGAGATCGTCAGCGTCATAGCCAAGAATGGCTGCCGCGCCGATGAAATTCGCCTCAAGCTCGTCGGCCCAACCTTCGGCCCGAACTTGTATCGCTACCTTAAAGTCGTCTGCTTGGGCTTGGTGTTCGTCGCGAAATTCTTTCACAGCCTCGAGAACAGCAAAGGCGTAGGCAGAATAACTGTCGATATCAATTGTCGAGTCGGGAGAGAAATACGCTTTGTTCCAGCCGAAATAATCTTCGTTGCCCAGTTCCAGAATGAAGTCGTCGGGGACGGGGCCGTATTTTTCGTTGACCAGAAGATCTATAAGGAAGGCTTTCACGTCCGCCTTCAATTCGGCGTGCTTGACGTGGTCGTCCGGGTCGAACGCAGCGCCAGGGGCGAGAGTCTGAGGCACCTTCAGGTATTGGAATTCAGGCAAGACCAGTGCAAAGCTGGTGCCGTTTTCCACCGCCAGCGCCATTGCGTCGCTCAGCCCCATATGCCCGGCCTTGATCAGATCGGGATGAACAAAATCGGGATAGTCGAGGCGGATCGCTGGGACCAGGCTCTCCAGAAATGCCTCGTCAATGTCTCCTGGTACCAGAGCGGTTTCATTCCAATCCCCTGGCCTTGGGTCGTTGACCAAGCGATCCCCGTCGTTCAACTGGTTGTGTCGAAATATCCAGTTCTCACCGGCTGACGGGTCCTTGTCCACTGCAAACCCATCGGGCATTTCCCCGTCGGGAAAACGGATGAAGGTCAGGTCGGTATACGCCAGCGCGTCTTCGAAATGGTCATCATATGTCGCGCTGATATCAAACGCATCGTCCGTGTTCCTGGGGTTGGGTTGTGTATCCAGATAGATGCCGCCAAACAGGCCTGCCGAGACCGGATTGGCCGTGTCTGTGGTATCGCTTGCCAGGGGGTTTCCAACGTGGTTGTCGTCGTGAGAATCGATGGTGATATCAGCAGGCATAATGTCCTCCATACCCGGAAAAAACGTGGCTAATTCACGCATAGGAGTATTGGGGGACGTAAAGCACACGTATGACGTGTGGCATTTTGACCTGCCTCACTCAGCAGCGAGGCAGGTCAAAACGCCCCCACAACCGTGCCCTGACAAGGACAAGCCTTGGTGTCTGTTGGGCGGCCTTTTGGCAGAGTTTGTGGTGAAAACCCTGTCGTTCGGCACCAAAGGGGTCTTCGGGAAGCACCGAGCATATGGTGGCGACGGGTGCTGCGGACAGGTCGCGCGCCGTGCTTTGTGCGGGTGTCAATCAGCCACGGGGCGGTCTTGATCTATCTCATGGTGATGCCGATCAGGGGTAAATAGGCTGAATTCAGAGGTGAGATCATGACTTGGCCAACAATACCAAAAGATGATGCAACCAAGGCTACCGCAAATCTGACAAATGCAGTTCGCACTCAGTTTGCCTGGGAGGACGCGCGCAACATGCTGGACGGGTTGCCAGGTGGCGGGCTTAACATAGCGCATGAGGCGCTGGATCGGCACGTCAATGCTGGCCATGGTGAACAGGTTGCGATCCGCTGGTTTAGCAAAGACGGCGATCAGCGCGACATCACCTATGCAGCGCTGGCCGCAGATGCGGCCCGTTTCGCAAACGTGCTGTCCGCGCATGGGCTGAAACCCGGCGCGCGGGTCTATGGCCTGATGGGGCGGGTGCCGGAACTTTACGCAGCAGCCCTTGGCACGCTGAAGGCTGGCATGACATTCACGCCGCTGTTTGCCGCATTCGGTCCTGAGCCGATCAAATCTCGGATGGAGATCGGCGCGTGCGACGTCCTTGTCACCACAGAGGCGTTGTATCGCAAGAAAGTGGTCGCCTGGCGCAAGGAAATTGGCTCGTTAAAGCTTGTGCTGATCCTGAGCGATGGCGTTGTCCCCGCAGACTGTGTGGCATTGCGCCCGGCCATGGATGCCGCCGCCGACACGTTCGAGACGGTAAAGACCACGGCTGATGATATGGCGCTGATCCATTTCACCTCGGGCACCACCGGTAAGCCCAAGGGTGCCGTCCATGTGCATGGGGCGGTTGTGGCACATGCCGCGACGGGGCGCTTTGCGCTCGACCTGAAGCCCGACGATATTTACTGGTGCACCGCTGACCCCGGCTGGGTCACGGGCACGTCATATGGCATCATTTCGCCGTTGGTGAACCGGGTGACGATGATTGTCGACGAGGCGGAATTCGATCTGAACCGCTGGTATGGCATCTTGCAGAACGAAGGGGTGCAGGTCTGGTATACCGCGCCCACCGCGATCCGCATGTTGATGCGGGCGGGCAAAGAGGCCGCGAACAGTTATCGGTTCCCCAAGCTGCGGTTTCTTGCCAGTGTTGGCGAACCCTTGAACCCAGAAGCGGTGGTCTGGGGCCAGGACGTGTTCGCAAAGCCGTTCCATGACAATTGGTGGCAGACCGAAACTGGTGGCATCATGATCGCCAATACTGCCGAAATGGACATCCATCCCGGCTCGATGGGCAAGCCCTTGCCGGGTATTGAAGCCGGGATCGTCAGTGTCGAAGATGGCGCGGTGCGTGTGTGCAAGCCAGGCGAAATCGGCGAATTGGCGCTGCGCCCGGGCTGGCCTTCGATGATGCGCGCTTACCTCAATGAACAGGCCCGTTATGATAAGTGTTTTGTGGACGGCTGGTATCTGTCGGGCGACCTGGCGATGCAGGACAAGGACGGATATTTCTGGTTCATTGGCCGCGCCGATGACCTGATCAAATCCTCAGGCCATCTGATTGGCCCGTTCGAAGTGGAAAGCGCGCTGATTGAGCATGATGCGGTCGCCGAGGCCGCCGCCATCGGTATCCCCGACGAAACTGCGGGCGAGGTGGTAAAGGCCTATGTGGCGCTGAACCCCGGTTTCGAGGCGTCCGAGACCCTGGAGCGTGATATCCGGGGCTTTGCGCGCAAACGGCTTGGCGCCGCCGTTGCGCCACGCGAAATCGTATTTCGCAAGCAACTTCCTAAGACCCGTTCGGGCAAGATCATGCGCCGCCTTCTCAAGGCCCGCGAACTTGGCCTGCCCGAAGGTGATATTTCCACGCTGGAGGCGGACGAGAAATGAAAGCTGAGACCAAGCCACATCTGACCCGAACCCATGTGCATGACCTGCTGCGGGGTATGATCCGTATTCGTCGCTTTGAGGACAAATGCGCCGAACTGTACACGCGCGAAAAGATCCGCGGCTTCTTGCATCTTTATGATGGAGAGGAGGCGGTGGCGATGGGCGTGATCCCCGTTTTGGGGCCGCAGGATCGCATCGTTGCCACATACCGCGAACACGGGCATGCCTTGGCGCGCGGCATCGCGATGGGGCCGATCCTGGCCGAGATGTATGGCAAGGCGAACGGCTGTTCGGGCGGGCGCGGCGGTTCGATGCATCTGTTTGACGCGGGCACCAATTTCTATGGTGGCAATGCGATTGTCGGCGGTGGCCTGCCGCTGGCGGCGGGTCTGGGCCTGGCGGATCGGATGACCGGGGAAAAGAACGTGACGGCCTGTTTCTTTGGGGAAGGTGCCGTGGCCGAGGGTGAATTCCACGAGGCGCTGAACCTGGCCGAGCTTTGGGATCTTCCGGTGCTTTGGGTCTGCGAAAACAACGGCTATGCGATGGGTTCGGCGCTGGCGCGTACGGAATCACAGACCGACATTCACGCCAAGGCCGCAGCCTATGGCATCGAAAGCGAAGTTGTCGATGGCATGGATGTGGTCGCCGTCGAGGCCGCCACCCGTCGCGCGGTGGAAAAGATCAGAGAAACCGGGCGTCCGTATCTGCTGGAGGCGCGCACATACCGCTTTCGGCCACATTCGATGTTCGACGCGCAATTGTATCGCGACAAGGCCGAAATCGCCGCATGGCGCGAAAAGGGTCCAATCGTGCGGTTCCAAGCGTGGTTGTTGGAAAACGGCCTGATCCACGAGGCGGATATCGCCGGGATCATCACCGATATCGACGCCGAGATTGCCGAGGCGGTGGCCTTTGCCGAAGCGGGCACATGGGAGCCGATCGAGACCCTGACGAAACATGCCATGGCCGAGGGCCGCGCGACGCCGCCCGCCGCGCCTGAACCTGTGGGCGAGGCGGTCGAAATGACTTACCGCGAGGCCGTCAAACAGGCGATCCGCGAGGCGATGACACAGGATGATCGCGTTTTTCTGATGGGCGAGGACGTTGGCGCCTATGGCGGCTGCTACGCAGTTTCCAAGGGTCTGATGGCAGAGTTCGGCGAGGACCGGATTCGCGACACGCCGCTGTCGGAATCGGGTTTTACAGGGGCGGGCATCGGCGCAGCAGCGGCGGGTATGCGGCCGATCATAGAGCTTATGACCGTGAACTTCTCAATGCTGGCGCTGGATCAGATCATGAATACTGCCGCCACGATCCGGCACATGTCCGGCGGTCAATTCGGCTGCCCTGTCGTGATCCGCATGGCCACCGGCGCGGGCAAGCAATTGGCCGCGCAGCACTCTCATTCGCTGGAAGGGTGGTTCGCGCACATCCCGGGGCTGAAGGTCCTGGCGCCCGCGACGCTGGAGGATGCGCGCGGCATGCTGCTGACGGCCCTTGAAGATCCCGACCCGGTTCTGATCTTTGAAAACGTGATGCTTTACAACATGACCGGCAATATCGCCGCGAATGCGGGGGCCGTTGACATCGACAAGGCCGCGATCCGCAGGCCGGGCAAGGATGTGTCCCTGATTACCTATGGCGGCTCGCTTTTCAAAACGCTCGAGGCAGCCGAGGAACTGGCCAAAGAGGGTATCGAGGCCGAGGTGGTCGACCTGCGCAGCTTGCGCCCGCTCGATGAGGAAACCATCCTTGCCTCGGTCGCGCGCACCCGTCGCGCGGTGGTGGTGGACGAAGGGTGGCGCACCGGTTCACTGGCCGCTGAGGTATCGGCGCGGATCACCGAAGGCGCGTTCTGGCGGCTTGATGCCCCGGTGGGCCGGGTCTGTTCCGTCGAAGTGCCGATCCCCTATGCCGCACATTTGGAACAGGCGGCGATCCCGCAGGTTGCTGGCATCGTTGCCGCCGCGCGTGCGGCGATGGGCAAGGAGTAATCCGATGGCCGTTTTTGCCATGCCCTCGCTTGGTGCTGACATGGAAGCGGGCACTCTGGTCGAGTGGATGATCAAACCGGGCGACACCGTCACCCGGGGCGATGTGGTCGCAGTGGTCGAAACCCAGAAAGGCGCGATTGAAATCGAGTGCTTTGAGAGCGGGACGGTCGAAACGCTCGATGCAGGCATTGGGGCCAAACTTGCCGTGGGCGCCGCGTTGGCCACGATCCGCGCGCCCGGCGAAAATGCCGAAGGCCCGGCCACGCCCACAGCGAAACCCGAGACGAGCCGTGGACCGCAGGCCGCGACCCAAGCGCCCGCCCAGCCTGCTGATGCGCCAACACCGCCCGCCCCTGCACAGCCCGCTGTGGTGCCCGGACCCGTTGCCCGGGTGCAGCGGGCTGGCGAAACGCCACCATCGTCTCCGGCTGCACGGGAACTGGCGGCGGAACGCGGGATCGACCTTGCGACCCTTACGGGCACAGGCCCCGGTGGCGCGATTGTTCTGCGCGATATCACGGTGGAAAAACCTGGCCCGCGCCGCAAGGTCCCTGTGAAAACCAGCACCAAGGCCGGGCTTGAAATGGCCGCGATGCGCACAGCCATTGCCAACGCTATGGCCCGCTCGAAACGCGAAATCCCACATTATTACCTGTCTCAGACGATCGACTTGCAAGCTGCCAGTGACTGGCTTGCCGCGACAAACGCACAACGCACGCCCGATGCGCGCCTTTTGATGGGGGCCCTGTTCGTCAAGGCCTCGGCCCTGGCGGCTGCCCAGGTCGCGCAGATGAATGGCCACTATGATGCCGAGGGTTTTCACCCCGCCAAATCGGTCAACGCCGGCGTGGCAATCGCGTTGCGCGGTGGTGGGCTTGTCGCGCCTGCGCTGCACGACGCCGAAACCCTGCCGCTTGATACCCTCATGGCGCAAATGCGGGACCTGGTCGCGCGCGCGCGCAGTGGGCGGCTTCGTTCTTCGGAGATGACCGATGGCACGATCACCATTTCGGCGATGGGTGACACTGGTGCCGATGCGATGGCGGCTGTGATTTACCCGCCGCAGGTCGCCATTGTCGGTTTTGGCGCGCCGGTGTCCAGGCCATGGATCACTGGTGACACGATCGCCCCGCGCATGACCGTCACCGTTACGCTGTCTGCTGACCACCGTGTCAGCGACGGACGTCGTGGTGCCAAATTCCTGGCCGCAGTCAACGCGGCATTACAGACCCCGGAGGCCTTATGACTGACGTCGACATCCGCAAAACCTTTCTTGAAGAACTGACCAATATCGCCCCTGATATCGACCCGGTCGATGTCGGCGAAGATGATCATCTGCAAGACGACCTGGAACTCGATTCGATGGATTTCCTCAACCTTGTTTCGGCGCTACACCAACGGCTGGGCGTTGATATTCCTGAGATCGACTATCCGAAGATCGCCACCCTGGCGCTTGCGGTTGGATATCTGAACGAGAGGATTGGCTGACATATTGCCGCGCGCTGAACCGGCCTTGGCACCGCTGATGCCAAGGCTTTGCTGTGTTCTTTGACCTATACGTCTAGGTTCGCGGACGCCGCTGCAATGTGTTCTCTGACCCGCGCAGCATCGTCCAGATCATTGGCCAAAAGCAGCGCCCACTTGGCGAGAAGAAGTTCACGTTTTCCGGTCTCGGCGGCGTCGAGCGCCTTGGAGAGGTCTTCGTATACAGTTTCCAGATCTGCGGGTTTCATGGTGTGACTTCCTTTGGCGCCACTGTTGCGGCCTTTAGAGCAATTAAAATGTCGGCCTGTCGTGCGGATTTCCACCGCCCGGCGATATGACCATCGGGACGAACCAGATAGGCGCTGTCGGCCGAGGCCCCCAGAATTTGTGCAGTCTCTGATGCGGGTTGCAGAAGGCAAACGGTCAAATCGCTGACAATCAGCTGATCAGCCAGCGCTTGGTCAAAACAGATCAGGCTGAACTCTGGCCCAAGAAGGTCATGCAAAAACCCGTTTTGGGCATCGAAGTGGACTTCTCATTGCCCGC
>DFBF01000116.1:0-2242 GCA_002367285.1 Rhodobacteraceae bacterium UBA3087
GTCGATTTTCTGAACATGTCGTGTTGTGGAATCGACAATCGCTGGTCGTTCAATGTCGCTGATGCGGCGATCTTTGTCGGCGCCTTTGGGCTGATCCTGTTCGCCAAGGACAACAAGACCCCGTGACGCGCCTTTCCGGATGCGCTAAGAAACGAAGAAATTGGGTGAAGGAGGTTCCATGCGGACCGCTCTTGGCAAATCGATTCTGATATGCGTGGCCTTGGCCGCGCTGGTGGCCTGTGGCCGTGGTGAGCCGCAGTTGATGAACATCAAGGCTTCGAATACGGGCCCGGATGAATTCCAAATCCTGCCGACCAAGCCCTTGGAAGAACCCGAAAACTATACTGACCTGCCAGCGCCCACACCGGGGGGGGCGAACCTTACAGACCCCTCGCCGGTCGCTGATGCGGTGAACGCGTTGGGTGGCAATGCCGCTGCCGGGGTTGGTCTGCGCGGTGGGGAACAGGCGCTGGTCAGCCATGCGTCCCGTTATGGTGTTTCCAGCGATATCCGCCAGGCTCTGGCCGCCGAAGATGTTGAATGGCGCCGTCGCAACAGCGGCAAGCTGTTGGAACGTCTGTTCGACGTGAACGTCTATTATCGCGCATACGAAAAAATGGAGCTGGACCAGTACCGTGAACTGGAGCGTCTGCGCCGTCGTGGGGTCTGGACCCCCGCTGTGCCCCCCGAGGCGGCACAAGCGGCGCGATAAAGGCTGAGCGCTTCGTTAACTTCAATCACATCCCCGTTGGTGAGGCTTGACGCCTGGGCCTTTGCACCTAAATCGGTGCCATATCAGGGTGAGATACAACTTGATTTGATCGGGACAATCGGGAGCTTTTCATGACGCGTTTTCTGAGCCTTATCCTGCCGCTTGCGGTATTGTTCGCAGCCCCGGCGCGGGCGGGGGATGTCACCGATTATGTGCTGGACAACGGCATGCAGGTGGTTGTGATCGAAGACCACCGCGCGCCCGTCGTGGTCCACATGGTGTGGTATCGTGTCGGCGCAGCGGATGAACCCGCAGGCAAGTCCGGCATCGCGCATTTCTTTGAACACCTGATGTTTAAGGCCACGGATGACCTCGAGTCAGGCGAGCTGTCGCGTGTTGTCGAAGCCAACGGGGGATCCGACAATGCCTTTACCAGCTGGGATTATACCGCTTATTTTCAACGGGTTGCCGCCGACCGCCTGGGTCTGATGATGCGGATGGAAGCCGATAGGATGCGCGATCTGGTCCTGTCCGAAGATGAAATCGTGACCGAACGCAACGTGATCCTGGAAGAACGCGCGACCCGCACGGACAGCGATCCGGGGGCTTTGTTTCGCGAACAACTGTATGCCGCCGCGCATCTGAACCACCCTTACGGTATCCCCGTGATTGGCTGGCGTCACGAGATGGAGGCGCTGAACCGCGTCGATGCGCAAGCGTTTTACCAAACCTATTACGCGCCGAATAATGCGGTTCTGATCGTCGCGGGTGATGTGCAGCCCGAAGACGTCTTGGCCCTGGCGCAACAGCACTATGGCCCCGTTGCGCCGACGGAAAACCTGCCCGTCCGCGCCCGCCCGTCCGAACCGCCGCAACTGGCGGAACGTCGTTTGGTGTTCGAAGATGCCCGTGTCGGTCAACCCTATGTGATGCGCCGCTATCAGGCGCCCGAACGCGACACCGGGGATCAGGCCGAAGCCGCCGCACTGGTCTATCTGGCGGAATTGCTGGGCGGCTCTGGTGCGACCTCGGTGCTGGGCAATGCGTTGCAATTCGACGACCCGATCGCGGTCTATACCGGGGCCAGCTATTCGGCGACCTCGCTGGATGACACGGGGTTCACCCTGGTTGTCGTGCCGGCACAGGGTGTCACGCTGGGCAATGCCGAAACTGCGATGGACGCGGTTCTGGCCAGCTTTATGGCCGATGGCGTGGATCTTGAGCAATTCGAACGGCTGAAAATGCAGGTCCGCGCCGGTGAGATCTATGAGTTGGACGATGTGCAATCGCGCGCTGACCGATACGGTCGCGCCCTGACCACGGGGCTGACCATTGCCGATGTGCAAGCCTGGCCCGAAGTGTTGCAAGCGGTCACACCCGAGGACGTGATGGCCGCCGCCAAACGTCTGTTTGATCGCAAACGGGCAGTCACCGGATGGCTGCAATCCGAAGCCCGGCCCACCGTGATGGAGGTCAGCCAATGAAACATATCCTGCTGTTCGTCCTGTTGGTCTGGTCCCTGCCCGCACG
>DFBF01000116.1:2262-4164 GCA_002367285.1 Rhodobacteraceae bacterium UBA3087
CGCGATGATGCGCTGTCGGTCTCGGCGCAGTTTCTGAGCGAAAACCGGGCCGAGGCCGTGGCGCTGTTACGCTCCGCCCTTATCCAGCCGAGGTTTGATGATGTGGCGATTGAGCGGGTGCGCGGGCAGGTCCTGTCGCACCTGGTATCCCGCAAAACCGATCCGCAGGACATTGTCGGCACCCAATTCGACGCACTGGCCTTTGGTGACCACCCCTATGGTAGCTACTATGGTGGAACCGAAGACAGTGTCGCCGCCTTGAGCCGCGATGATATCGTCGCAGCCTATCACGGTGCTGTGGCCCGTGATCGCATCTTTGTCAGTGCTGTTGGTGATATTTCGGCCCAGGATCTGGGCGCTTTGCTGGATGAGCTGTTTGGCGATCTGCCCGAAACGGGCGCGCCGATCCCCGCGCGGGTCGATTTCGGCCTGGGTGCCGGGGTGACCGTGGTGCCATTTGACACGCCGCAATCGGTGGCACGCTTTGGCCACGCGGGTATTACCCGCGATGATCCCGACTTCTTTGCCGCCTATATCGTCAACGAAATTCTGGGCGGTGGCGGCTTTAATTCGCGCCTGATGGATGAGGTCCGCGAGAAACGCGGCCTGACCTATGGGATCGGATCCTATCTGATCCCGATGGACCTGAGCGAGATGGTCATGGGCGCGGTGTCCAGCCAGAACGAGTCCATGGCCGAAGTGATCGAGGTGGTCAGCACCGAGTGGGCCCGCATGGCGCATGACGGCGTGACGGCGGAGGAGTTGGTATCCGCGCAGACCTATTTGACAGGGGCCTATCCGCTGCGGTTTGACGGCAATGGGCCGATTGCCAAGATCATGGTGGGCATGCAGATGACCGGCTTGCCGGTGGACTATATCGCCACGCGCAATGACCAGATCATGGCGGTGACTTTGGACGAGGCGAACCGCGTCGCGGCCAGGATTTACCAGCCTGAGGCTTTGCATTTCGTGATTGTTGGCCAGCCCGCTGGGGTGGAAAGCAGCAACTGAACGCTCTCGGCCAGAGGCAAGGCGGCCCGTTAAGGCTGCGATGTTTTCCATTGGTCGAATCGGCGCGGCCCATGCTAGGTTTTGTGCCATGCCAGAGCTCAGCCCCCATATAAGTCCGGATCGCCCGGTCATTCGCCAATTGGACGACGCTGCCATCAACCGCATTGCGGCGGGTGAAGTGGTGGAACGTCCGGCGTCTGCGGTGAAGGAACTGGTTGAAAACGCGCTGGACGCGGGGGCGACTCGGGTCGAAGTGACCTATGGCGATGGCGGTAAGACATTGATCCGGGTTGCGGACAATGGCTGCGGCATCGCACCTGCGGACCTGCCGCTGGCCTTGTCCCGCCACGCGACGTCGAAAATCGACGGCAGCGACCTGTTGGACATCCACACATTCGGGTTTCGTGGCGAAGCCTTGCCATCGCTGGGCGCGGTCGGACGCCTGACCATCACCAGTCGCGCAGATGGCGATGCGGCAATGATCCGTGTGAACGGCGGCGTGATGAACCCCGTGAAACCCGCCGCCCTGTCCGAAGGCACGGTGGTCGAGCTGCGCGACCTGTTCCACGCCACGCCTGCGCGTCTGAAGTTCCTGCGCACGGATCGCGCCGAGGCCCAGGCGATCACCGATGTGGTGAAACGCCTGTCGATGGCCGAACCGCATGTCGGGTTCACCCTGCGCGATGTGTCCGGTGGCGGTGACGGGCGCGTGACCTTTCGCGCCGATCCCGAAACCGGCGACATGTTTGACGCGCTCCACGGGCGGCTGGCGTCGATCCTGGGACGTGACTTCGCCGAAAACGCGCTGCGGATTGATGCCGAGCGCGAGGGGTTGCGGCTGACGGGGTACGCAGCCCTTCCAACCTATTCGCGCGGCGCGGCCGTTGCGCA
>DFBF01000250.1 GCA_002367285.1 Rhodobacteraceae bacterium UBA3087
CCCTTGGGCGTGCGCCGCCCCTTGCCGCGCCCCGATTTCCACACGCCTTTTTTGTCGTCCAGTGCCATGGCCGTTCGTTCCCTGCCTAGGTTGCTGGGCCAGAATAGCCGCCCCGCCGCCGCCAACACAGGCCAAAAACGACATGCGCAGGACAGTTCGCGCAACCGAATTTGTCGGATGCGGGTTTTCGTCGCCCCGGACTGGGCGTACCCTGCGCGAAAAAGGAATGCCGCCATGTACCCGGTTCGCACATTTGCCCTGATTGCCCTGGCCCCTGTGGGCCTCATCGCCCTTGGGGCGGGCTTTGGCGGCTGGGCCGTGGTCATCGCGTTGGCCTATATCACGCTGATGGCCTTTGCGGTGGACGAAGCCGTGTCCGTGCAGCCCCCCACAGCCGACGCGGACGCCGATTTCACAGGCGCGAATCGTCTGTCCGTCGTGCTGGCGGTGGCGCATTTCGCCGTATTGGCCTGGGTGATCTATGCGCTGGCGGGGGGCACCGGGTTGCATTTCGGCGAAAAAACCGTGCTGTTTTTCGCCGCCGGGCTGTTCTTTGGCCAGGTGTCCAATTCCAATGCGCATGAGCTGATCCACCGTGGGTCACGCGGCTTATTCACCTTGGGCAAATGGGTCTATATCAGTCTGCTGTTTGGCCACCACACCAGTGCGCATAACAAGATCCACCACCGGTTCGTCGCCTCGCCTCAGGATCCGAATTCGGCGCGCGAGGGCGAGACGTTTTACCAGTTCTTTCCGCGCGCCTGGCTGGGGTCATTCAAGGCGGGATACGAGATCGAAAGTTTCGACATGAAACGCGCCGGGCGCAAGCGGGTGCACCCTTACGTCGGCTATCTGGCCGGGGCCTGCGCCATGCTGGTGGCGTCGTTTCTGCTGGCCGGATGGGGAGGTGTGTTGGCCCATGTCCTGATCGCGTTCTATGCGCAGGTGCAGCTGATGCTGTCGGATTATGTGCAGCATTACGGGCTGCAACGGGTCGAAATCGCGCCGGGCAAGCTGGAACCCGTTGGCCCGCAACACAGCTGGAACGCGCCGCATTGGTTCACCACGCATCTGATGCTGAATGCACCGCGCCATTCCGACCACCACGCCCACCCCGCGCGACCCTATCCGGCGCTGCGTCTGCGCCGGGACGAGGCGCCGATGCTGCCCCGATCGCTGCCCACCATGGCGACGCTGGCCTTACTGCCCAACCTGTGGCAGCGTGTGATGAAACGAGAGTTGCGCCAGTGGCATGATGCCCATCCGCAGCCAAATCCGACCCCGGAACGGTAAGAGGTCCCATGCTGCGTTTCATCTTTGCCTTTTGTCTGATGACCGCCCCAGCCCTGGCAGACCCGGGCATGAGCGGCGCGGAGTTCGAGGCCTATGCCACAGGCAAAACCCTGCATTACGGGTTTTCCGGCCAACCCTATGGCGGCGAAGAATACCTGGAAGGGCGCCGCGTGCGTTGGTCGTTCCTGGATGGCAAATGCAAGGACGGTCTCTGGTACGAGGACGCCGGCAACATCTGTTTCGTCTATGAGGACGAGCCCGAGCCGCAATGCTGGAGCTTTCACGCGCGGGCCGGCGGGCTGGTCGCACAATTCCAGAACAACCCTGAATACGAAGAGCTGTATGAGGTTGAACAGATGAACGATCCGCTGTTGTGCCTGGGGCCGGAGGTCGGGGTTTAGTCGCCCAAGCCCCGAGGCCCAATCACCAGGTCCGGCCACCAGCCCAAACCCGCAAATTCCCGCCCATGTCGTTGCAGGCGGTATATTCCCCGTTGTTAGCGCTGGAACCAATGCCCCCCATCGCTTATATCCATAAGGGTATTGGGATTTTTCGGGATCTGGGGGAAATATCATGTCTGGAAGCGGCCTGCAAAAGCTTTCGTTTTTCATACTTGTTGCATTGATCCTTTACGTGTCGATCACGGGAGGGGCGTGATGGCCCAGCGATTTGGCGGAGACCACAGCCCGACCGGGGCGCAAAAGCCGGGTGAGACATCAGGCAAAACATCTGTGCGCAGCCCGTTTGACGGCCACATCCCGGCGCGCTCGGCGGCGCGGGTGAATTTCCTGTTTCTGGCGCCCCTGCCCTTGGCTGTGATGGCGTTCTTCCGCGATCCCACCGGGCTGGCCATATCCTTGGCCGCATTTGGCACCCTGATCCTGGCCGCCTGGCTGACCCGCGAAGGGGTCAAGGCCCACGAGGCCTATGACGCGCGCAAAATCGCCCGCCGCCCGGCAATGCCGCGCAAGATCATCGCGTCGCTTCTGACCGGGGCGGGCCTGTTTGGCGCTGCCATGGTCGATGGCGGGTTGGGAAACGGCGCGATTTTCGCGGTGCTGGGCGCGGTGCTGCATATCGCCGCCTTTGGCCCCGACCCCCTGTCCGACAAGGGCATGGAGGGCATCGACAGCTTTCAGACCGACCGGGTTGCCCGCGCTGTGGAAGAGGCCGAAAAGCATCTCGCCGCGATGAAAGACGCCATCCTGCGCGCCCGTGATCGGGGGCTGGAGACCCGTGTCGATCAGTTCCAGACGGCGGCGCGCGATATGTTTCGCACCATCGAGGATGACCCCCGCGACCTGACCGCTGCGCGCAAATATCTGGGCGTCTATCTGTTGGGTGCACGCGATGCGACGGCCAAGTTTGCCGATATTTACGCCCGCAACCGCGACGATGGCGCGCGGGCGGATTACGAAACACTGCTGGACGATCTACAGGCGAATTTCACCGCCCGCACCCAGCAGTTGTTGACCGACAATCGCAGCGATCTCGATGTGGAAATCGAAGTGCTGCGCGAACGGCTTGCGCGCGAAGGCGTGCGCCTGAAACAGGACCAGTGAGGGAAAAACCCATGTCAGTAGTCAAGACCCGCGAACAAGCCCAGGCCGCTTTGAAAGAGGTCGAGGAAATCACCGCCGTCATCCTGCCCGAACCATCCACCGCGCTGGTGCCTATGGAAGAGGCCGACGCACCGACCAGCGCCGCAATCCAAAAGCGCATGGATGAAATCGACATGGAAAACACCCAGTCGATCATCGAATTCGGATCCAGCGCGCAGGCGGAATTGCAGGTGATCAGCCAGGACATGCTGCAAGGCGTGCGCAACAAGGATGCGGGCCCGGCCGGCGACAGTCTGCGCAATATCGTCACCACGATCCGCGGCTTTTCGATTTCCGAACTGGACATGCGCCGCAAGCGGTCGTTCTGGGAAAAACTGTTGGGCCGTCTGGCACCCGCTGCGAAATTCATGGCGCGGTACGAGGATGTACAGGGCCAGATCGACAAGATCACCGACACCCTTCTGAACCACGAACACGCGCTGTTGAAAGACATCAAATCGCTCGACAAGCTGTATGAAAAGACGCTGGATTTCTATGACGAACTGGCGCTGTATATCGCGGCAGGTGAGGCAAAGTTGGGCCAGTTGGACGCCGATGTGATCCCCGCGAAAGAGGCCGAAGTGGCCACCGCCCCCGAAGATCAGGGGGTGATCAAGGCGCAGGAATTGCGCGACCTGCGCGCCGCGCGCGACGATCTGGAACGCCGGGTGCATGACCTGAAACTGACCCGTCAAGTGACGATGCAGTCGCTGCCCTCGATCCGTCTGGTGCAGGAAAACGACAAATCGCTTGTGACCAAGATCAACTCGACGCTGGTGAACACCGTGCCACTGTGGGAAACCCAGCTGGCCCAGGCCGTGACGATCCAACGCTCCGCCGAGGCCGCCGCCGCGGTGAAATCCGCAACCGATCTGACCAACGAATTGCTGACGGCGAATGCGGAAAACCTGCAAGAAGCCAACCGCATGGTGCGTCAGGAAATGGAACGCGGTGTGTTCGACATCGAAGCCGTGAAATCCGCCAATGCGACCCTGATCGCGACGATCGAGGAAAGCCTGCAAATCGCCGACGAAGGCAAGGCCAAACGCGCCGAAGCCGAGATTGA
>DFBF01000189.1:0-12818 GCA_002367285.1 Rhodobacteraceae bacterium UBA3087
TCGACAGAAATCGAAGTCCATGGACGGGGCAGGGGCTTCCCGCACCAAAGCTGGGACTTTGGACGATTTGGTCACGCATTTTTACAAGTTGCACTTTCCAACCATCGGCGAAAGCACACGAGACACCAATGCAGGCCAACAAGATGCTCAAACGGCTGTCCCAGATGATGGACCTTGTGGTCAAGATGGAGTGGGTTGCCGCTAACCCGGTCAAAGGGGTCGATAAGTTTGCGACCACGTCAGAGGGCTATCATTCTTGGGACGAGGGCGAGATTGCCCGTTTCTATGAGGTGCACCCTCTGGGATCACCTGCACACATCTGCATGACGTTGATGCTTTATACGGGCGCGGCAAAAGTTGATGCGGTGAAGCTGGGGCCGACGAACGTCAAAGACGGGCGGATCGAGTATCGCCGCCAGAAGACCAGTAAGAACCCAAGCGGCGTGCTGATTAGCTTGCCGATCCATCCTGCATTGGCCACTGCCTTGGCGGCAAGGCCCGTCACATTCACTTATCTTGAGACGGGTCACAACAAGGCCCGCTCGCCCAAGGGCCTTGGAACATCCATGCGCAAGTGGTGCGATAAGGCGGGCTTGCCGCTGTGTTCCTCACATGGACTGCGCAAAGCGATTTGCCGCAGGATCGCCGAAGCAGGCGGCACTCCTCACGAAATCATGGCTGTTAGCGGTCACGTGACGCTTTCAATGGCTCAAAAGTACTGTGAGACGTTTGGGCGGCGGGACATGGCTGATTCAGCGTTTTCGCGACTTACAGGCACGAAAGCGGAACAAAACTTGACGAACCACCCTGAAAGGTTCGTCAAAAAATCACCTAACACCCTATAACAAAAGGATAACAAATGATGTTTGGTAGGCCCGGCAGGACTTGAACCCGCAACCAAAGCGTTATGAGCGCTCTGCTCTAACCAGTTGAGCTACAGGCCCACCGTACCCCGGTTCCTATCAAAAGCTGGGGCGGCGTCAAGCGGGCCGTGGACTCCGCGCTTGCCTTGGTTTAGTCGGGGCGCAACAGAATTCGGGGGACGACATGACCGACGGCAAAAATGGCATCACCTATGCGGATGCAGGTGTGGATATCGACGCAGGCAACGCTTTGGTCGAGCGGATCAAACCGGCGGCCAGACGCACCAACCGTCCTGGCGTGATGGCCGGGCTGGGTGGCTTTGGCGCGTTGTTTGACCTCAAGGCTGCCGGCTATAAAGACCCGGTTCTGGTGGCGGCGACCGACGGGGTGGGCACCAAGCTGCGCATCGCGATCGACACCGGCAACGTCGACACGATCGGCATTGATCTGGTCGCCATGTGCGTGAACGATCTGGTCTGTCAGGGTGCCGAGCCGCTGTTTTTCCTGGACTATTTTGCCACTGGCAAGCTGGAGAGCGATCAGGCCGCGCGCATTATCGAAGGCATCGCCGAGGGTTGCATACGCTCAAACTGTGCGCTGATCGGTGGCGAGACGGCAGAAATGCCCGGCATGTATGATGCGGGCGATTTCGATCTGGCGGGCTTTTCCATCGGCGCGATGGAGCGTGGATGCGAGCTGCCCAAAGGCGTGCGCGAAGGCGACGTTCTGCTGGGGCTGGCCTCGGACGGGGTGCATTCCAACGGCTATTCTCTGGTACGCAAGCTGGTCGAGGTTTCGGGCTTGGGCTGGGATGCGGATTGCCCGTGGCAGGATGGCACCTTGGGCGACGCTTTGCTGGCGCCCACGCGGCTGTATGTGAAACAGACCCTGGCGGCGATCCGCGCCGGGGGCGTGCATGGTCTGGCCCATATCACCGGCGGTGGTTTGACCGAAAACCTGCCCCGCGTTCTGCCCAAAGGGCTGGGTGTGTTGGTTGATCTGGACAGCTATGAATTGCCGGGCGTATTCAAGTGGTTGGCAGCCACCGGTGGCATGGCCGAGGCCGAACTGCTGAAGACCTTCAATTCGGGTCAGGGCATGGTTTTGGTCGTCGATGAACACGAATCCGCCGCCATCACCACCCTGTTGCAAGGCGAAGGCGAGACCGTCACGCAGCTGGGCCGCGTCATCAAAGGCGAGGGCGTCCAGTATCTGGGCAACCTTCTGTGAAACGCGTCGCCATCCTGATTTCCGGCGGTGGCTCGAACATGGTGTCACTGGTTGACAGCATGGTGGGCGACCACCCCGCGCGCGCCTGTCTGGTGCTGTCAAACGTGGCGGATGCGGGCGGGCTGGCCAAGGCCAAGGCGCGCGGCATTGCCACTGCCGTGGTCGACCACAAGCCGTTTGGCAAGGATCGCGAAGCCTTTGAAGTCGCGCTGAACGCGGTGCTGGAACAGGCGCGCCCGGACGTAATCTGTCTGGCCGGTTTCATGCGCGTTCTGACCGCTGGGTTTACCGCGCGGTGGGCCGGTAAGGTCTTGAATATCCACCCATCTTTGTTGCCGAAATACAAAGGGCTGAACACCCACGCCCGCGCGATCAAGGCGGGCGATGATCAGGCCGGATGTTCGGTCCACGAGGTCACGGCGGAGCTGGACGGCGGCCCGATCCTGGGCCAGGCGCGGGTGCCGATCCTGCCAGGCGACACGCCTGATCAACTGGCCGCACGCATCCTGCCGATGGAGCATAAGCTCTACCCGGCCGTGTTGGCGCGCTTTGTCATTGGGGACCGCAATCCCGTCATGCTGTCCTGACCCTTTTCTTTCCTGCGGTTTCGACGTAAACCCGTTGAACGCCCCGAAAAGAGGCAACGAGCAGAAAGACCACGCATGATTACGATCACGACCACTGAAGCCCTTGCCGATTTTTGCACGCGGGCGGCCTCGCACCCCTATGTCACGGTCGATACCGAATTTCTGCGCGAACGAACGTACTACTCCAAACTCTGCCTTGTGCAGATGGCCGTGCCGGGCGACGCGCCCGAAGACGCGGTGCTGGTTGATCCGCTGGCTGACGGCCTGTCGCTGGACCCCATGTATGACCTGTTTCGCGATGAAAGCGTGGTCAAGGTGTTCCACGCCGCCCGGCAGGATCTGGAAATTTTCTTTGTCGAGGCAGACGTCTTTCCCATCCCGCTGTTTGATACGCAGGTCGCGGCGATGGTCTGTGGCTTTGGCGATCAGGTCGGATATGAAACGCTGGTGCGCAAGATCTGCAAGGCGCCGCTGGACAAATCCAGCCGCTTTACCGACTGGTCCCGCCGGCCGCTGACGGATGCGCAAAAGACTTATGCGATCGGTGACGTGACCTATTTGCGCGACATCTATGAACACCTGGCAGCCGAGCTGGAAAAAACCAAACGCGCCCATTGGGTCGAAGAAGAACTGCGCGTTCTGACCTTTCCCGGCACCTATATCATCGAACCCGGTGAGGCCTGGAAGCGTTTGAAAACACGCACGAATTCCGGCCGATTTCTGGCGCTCGCCCGCGAATTGGCCCGCTTTCGCGAGGGCTATGCCCAATCGCGCAATGTGCCGCGCAACCGGGTCATGAAGGATGATGCGTTGATGGAGCTGGCGTCAACCAAGCCACGCACGATGCAGGATCTGGGCCGCTCGCGCCTGTTGCTGCGCGAGGCCCGGCGCGGTGAAATCGCCGATGGTATCCTGGCCGCCGTGACGGCGGGGCTGGAAACCGACCCCGAAGACATGCCCAAGCCCGATGCCAATGGCCGTGAAAAACTGCAAGTGAACCCGGCGCTGGCCGACCTGCTGCGCGTGTTGCTCAAGGCACGATGCGAGCAAGAGAAGGTGGCGCAAAAGCTGATCGCCTCGGCGGCTGATCTGGACGCGCTGGCGGCCGGAAAACGCGATGTTGATGCGTTGAAGGGCTGGCGCGCCGAAATGTTCGGCAACGACGCTGTGCGCCTGTGCAACGGTGAATTGGCGCTGGTGGCCAAGGGCCAGCAGGTCAAGGTCATCGAAGTCTGAGACCACGTGCCCGCTGACTGAACGTCTGACAGATTACCTGTCGACCGCCCGGAAAATGCCGATCTTAGCGTCGCGCGCTGCGGCTGTTCTGTTCGCCCAGCACGCGGATTTGCGTCACGTCCTGCAATTTCACATCCGATACGAAATGCGCCACGACCACCTGGCGCGAATACGGTGTTCCGGCGCGGGTCGACGTATAGGGTTCGGCGATGCGAAAGACATATGTCAGCACGCCATCAACCGGCCTTTCGTCATTTTCGGCAATCAGTTCCCCGGCCCAAAAGCCCTGGCGCGAGGGCAGGCCCGTGGCGTGGATGATCACCCCGCCAGCGGCCTGAGCAATCGTCAGGTCACTGACTTGGGACACGGCCTGGCGCAGGTCATTGTCGACGGCAAACCCTTCTTCGGGGTACAACGCGATCAGGTCGTCGTCGCCACCAAAAAAGTCAGAAAAGCTGAAATTGCTACAGCCGGTCAGGACCAGAAATGTGGACAAAACAAGAAGCGTGCGCACGGCCATGGAAGTCTCCTTTAGAACGTGTCTCTGGGTAGCCCATAGCGCGCGATTTGAAAAGCGCTTCGTGTGACGCGGCGCAGGGTCTGGACCTTTGGCCCGCCGCCCCCTAACTGAGAGGGCAGGTGACAGGGAGAGTGATATGGCCAGCGCAGCCTTTGAAGAGATTGTCGAAGATTTCGAATTTCTGGACGCCTGGGAAGATCGCTACGGCCATGTGATCGACATGGGCAAGGCGATGACGCCGCTCGAGGACGCCTTCAAAGTGCCCGCCACCAAGGTGGACGGCTGCACCAGCCAGGTCTGGTTGCTGCCTGCGATCACCGATGGCGTGTTCCATTTTCGCGGCGACAGCGATGCGATGATTGTGCGCGGGTTGGTTGCCGTTCTGGTGGCGTTGTATGACGGGCTGTCCGTGGCCGATGTTCTGAAGGTTGACGCGGGCGGTGAACTGGCCCGTCTGGGGTTGGACGAGGCCCTGTCGGCACAGCGATCAAACGGCTTGCGCGCGATGGTCGAACGCATTCGAAAACTGGCCGCCGAGACGGTTTAACATTGTTAAACTTTGCCGATTTCAGGGGTTAACAACGTTAACAGACGCGATTTCACCGGGTGAACAACGTTAAAGGTCGCCCAGCGACGTTGCCAGGTCGCCATAGCCGGTAAAGCGGCGTTCATATCGCAACCCCAACCGCTCTGCCGCCGCTTCGGCCAGGCGATCCAGCGCAGGGTCGTTCGTCTGGGCTTGATAGATCAGCCGCGTGTAATTGCCGAAATACATCTCTAACAATTCCGGGTGGCGATCCAGCCCCAGAACTTTGATGACGAATGTGTCGAACTGACGGGTCAGGAAATCAGTCAAATAGAACACGTCCACCTCGCCCTCGGCGCGGTTTTCAAAGGCGTCGTTGCCTTCGAAGAAACTGTAACAATGCGGCCCCTGGATCATCTCGACCCCCAGACGCGCACACAGCGATTCCAGCCGCCCACCGGTGCCGCAATCGGCATAGGCAACAAAGATCGCCTGATAAGCGTCGCGATGCTTTTCAACAGCATCTTCAACGGCTTGTGGGATTTTGTCTGGCGCCGAATGCAGGATGGCTGGCAGGCAGGTCAGGTCCAGATGGTCCCAACCATTCAGGCGGATCAGGGCCAGGATTTCATGCGCCAGCGCGCCACAGGCCAGCACCAGAATGCGGCCTTTGATCTGTTTCGGTACCAGACCGTCGGTGGTCAGGATCTCATCACTCAGCGTCATTTGTCATGCCTTGCCGACAGGGCCCGGATTGCAATCGCCGCCAGCATTGCCAGGGGCATCAGTGCCATCAGGATCTGACCATTCAGCTTGCCTGACAGCGCCGCAAGGGATGCGACCCAGACGGTCAAACCGGCGCAGGCGATGACAACAACGATCAGAAAGGCAAAGCGTGTTTTTGACATCTTCACTATATGGGGCAGGGGGGTGCAAAAGAAAAGGCCCCGCGATTGCAGGGCCTGATCCGTGTTCTATATCAGGGACTTAGTCCGCCAATTGGTTGTGCTTGCTTGCCATATAGTCCTTGGCGGTTTCCACGGCCACGGCGGCGTCACGGCAATAGCTGTCCGCGCCGATGGCCTTGCCGAACTCTTCGTTCAGCGGCGCACCGCCCACCAGAACAGTATAGTCGTCGCGAATACCTTTTTCGATCATCGTGTCGATTACGACCTTCATGTAAGGCATGGTTGTGGTCAGCAGCGCCGACATGCCCAGGATGTCGGCTTTTTCGGTTTCCAGCGCGTCCAGATAGGCCTCGACCGGGTTGTTGATGCCCAGATCGACGACCTCGAACCCGGCGCCTTCCATCATCATGCTGACAAGGTTCTTGCCGATGTCATGGATGTCACCCTTGACGGTGCCAATCACCATCTTGCCCATGCGCGGCGCACCGCTTTCGATCAGCAGCGGCTTGAGGATCGACATGCCAGCCTTCATCGCGTTGGCCGCCAGCAGCACCTCGGGTACGAACAGAATGCCATCGCGGAAGTCATGCCCGACAATGGTCATACCGGCGACCAGCGCTTCGGTCAAAACGCGGTAGGGTTCCCAGCCGCGAGCCAAAAGGATATTGACCGCTTCTTCGATTTCTTCCTTCAGACCATCATACAGGTCGTCATGCATCTGCTGCGTAAGCTCTTCGTCATTCAGCTCGCTCAGGATGATATCTTCTTCGTCGGACATGGGTCGACTCCGGCTGGGGTGTTTCTAACGCGTGTTTCTTCCCCCTTAGTGAGGCCAAAGACAAGCCCGGGATTGGCAAATTGCGACATTGGGTTTTCTGCAACCGACCTGCGGGAGCATTTTGTTTGGTAAATGTTCTCCTAATGTTCTAGTGTGGCCCCATGACACAGCAAAACCTGACACAAATGGCGAAACTGAAAAGGAAAGGGCGCGCGGCCCTGTCCAATGATGCGGGGCGATTCGAACCCTATCAGGTCGAGCCCATTCAGGACGGGTGGCAGGCGGATGAGGATCTGCCGCCGTTGCGCACCGAAGTCGCCATTGAACGGCCCCGCAAGGTCATTCGCCGCAATGCCTCGCCCGACCTGAATTTTGACCGGTCGATCAATCCCTATCGCGGCTGTGAACATGGCTGCATCTACTGTTTTGCGCGCCCCAGCCATGCCTATCTGGGCTACTCGCCGGGGCTTGATTTCGAAACGCGGCTGATTGCGCGGCCCACGGCCCCGGACCGGCTGCGTGATGAACTGTCTGCGCGCCGCTATGACGTTGCGCCCATCGCCATTGGCACCAATACCGACCCCTATCAACCGATCGAAAAGATCCACCGCGTGATGCGCGGGCTGCTGACAGTCCTGCGTGACTTCAACCACCCGGTCGGTGTCGTCACCAAAGGCACTCTGATTGAACGCGACCTGGATATCCTGGGACCGATGGGGCAGGCGGGGCTGGCCAAGGTCGGCGTGTCGATCACCACGCTCGACCCCAAGGTCAGCCGCGCAATGGAGCCCCGCGTGCCGGGCCCCGCCCGCCGTCTGCGGATCATCGAAAACCTGGCCAAGGCGGGTGTGCCCGTGCGCGTCATGGTCTCGCCCGTCGTGCCGGGCCTGACGGATCACGAGCTCGAAGCTATCGTGAGCGCGGCGCGTGATGCGGGCGCTCAGGCCGCCAGCTATATCCTGTTGCGCCTGCCAGGCGAAGTCGCGCCGCTGTTTCGCGAGTGGTTGACACAGACCTATCCAGATCGCGCCGCCCGCGTCATGTCCCGCCTGCGCGAGATGCGCGGTGGCGCGGATTACGACGCAGACTTTACCAGCCGCATGACCGGCCAGGGGGCATTTGCCCACCTGCTGTCACACCGCTTTGCCGTGGCGTGTAAACGGTTGAAATTGCAACGCGACCTGCCAGACCTGCGCCGCGACCTGTTCAAAGTCCCCGCAAAGCCGGGTGACCAGCTGTCGCTGTTCTGAACCGCCCGTTTCCTCTTGCCAAATATATCCCCGCCGGAGGCCAGGCGTTTGCCATGCAAACGCAACCATGGTCGCTTGCGACCATGGCCACGCCCAACAGAGGGCGGCACATCTTTGATGTGGTGACAGCTGGCGGGAGCGTCGCCGGGGCTCAGCCGCCGCGCCGCCGGGTGCGGCGGGCCTTGGGCTCATTGTCGCCCGTGCCATCCGAGGCCGAGGAAAAGCCGCCAAGCGCCTCAGTGATCTGCTCCAACGACGGACGCGCGCCCTTGGGGCGGGTTTCCAACGCTTCGCGCATGGCCGACAGGTGTTCCGGCGTCGTGCCACAGCAGCCACCAATGATCCGGGCGCCACAGTCGCGCGCCAGCACGGCGTAGTCGGCCATCAGCTCGGGCGTGCCATCGTAATGGATATGGCCGTCGTGGTATTTTGGAATGCCCGCATTGCCCTTGGAGATGATTGGCCGTTCCGTGCCCTGGGCGCCAAAGCCCAAGACGGTGCGCAGCAGGTCGGACGCACCCACACCACAGTTTGCACCAAAGGCAACCGGCGGGTTGGGGATGGTTTCGACCAGTTGGGCCAGCTCGGCGCTGGTCACGCCCATCATGGTGCGCCCGGCTGTGTCAAAGCTCATCGTGCCACACCAGGGCATGCCGGCCAGCCTTGCGGCCTCGGCGGCGGCCTTGTATTCATCCGGGGCAGAAATCGTTTCAACCCACAGCACATCTGCGCCGCCCTCTTTCAGACCCTCGGCCTGTTCGTGGAACATTTCGACCGCCCCAGCATAGGTCAGGCTGCCCATGGGTTCCATGATTTCACCGGTCGGCCCAACCGATCCGGCCACCACGACCGTGCGGCCCGAAGCATCGGCGACTTCGCGGCCCAGCTCGGCGGCGGCGCGGTTCAACTCGCGCACACGCCCCTCGGCGCCATGCAGTTTCAGGCGCGAGGCATTGCCGCCAAAGCTGTTGGTCAGAAAAATGTCGCTGCCCGCATTCACAGCACCGCGATACAGGGCGCGGATCTTGTCCTGTTCATCGACATTCCACAGCTCGGGCGCATCGCCGGACATCAGGCCCATGTTGAACAGGGTCGTGCCAGTGGCGCCATCGGCCATCAGCCAGTCATTTTCGCTCAGCATGCGTGTCAGGGCGTCGGTCATCAGGGCACCTTGTGGTTGTGTCGTTTCGCGCGCTACCTGCCATGGATCGCGGGCGGGTGCAAATCCATTGGCCGCATGATGATCATGAACGCGCCAAACAGATCAGGTGTTGCGCCGTCCCCTGTCCGCCAGACCTGCAGGCCGCATCACGTCACGCAGGCCTTTTCCCAGGCGCCCGCCGGTCCGGTTCATGCGGATTTCACGCAGCACATCCAACGCGCCCAGCACCAGCCCGGGGCGGGTCGGGGCCGCGATATACAGAACCTCCCAATGGGGGGCAAAGGCCGATTTGAACTGGCGCAGCCCGTCGGCACCACTGACCCGATCCATCATGTCCCGCAGCGCGTGGAACAGCGGTGGTTCGTGATCCTGTTTGCCCAGCGGCACGGCGGCCAGCGACAGGCGCGCGACGCCCTGCTGCGCGGCGACCTCTATCGCTTTGGTCAACAACAGATGCATGGTGCCATCGGGCACGTCCGCCCGTTGCCGCATCAAATCCAGCGTCCATTCCTGCGCATTGCCATGCAGGGTCAGAAAACCGATCAGCTTGCCCTCGCGACGGGCCAGGAATATGCGTGAAAACGGCAGGGTCGCCGGGGACCAGATGCCCATGGAAAATCCCCGTTCGCCGCCACGCGCCCGGGCCCAGTCACGGTTGATTGCGCCCATGTCAGACAGCGGCAGCGCGCCGGTGGCCTCGCTGACAACAACGCCTGCGGTTTCAGCTTTGCGCAGCTTGCGGCGCAGCTGGCGGCGGGGCGATCCCTCCAGGGTGAAGCCTGCGGGCGCAAGCCAGGCCTCGCGCGATACGGGCAGGGTGGCCCAGCCCGTGCGCCGGGCAGCAGCGGCCAGACGCCCGCCGACTTTGTACAGGACCGGCGACAGGAACCGAACCTGTGCCGCGTCGCGCAGATGGGTCGTCAGGGCGTCATGATCCAGGCCCCGGATCAACGGGTCGGACAGCATGACAAGGCTTTGGCCGGTTGGGGCCACCATGGCCGTCGGCTGGCCAGCCGGGTCGGACAGCAGCGACAGACAGCCATGGCGCAACAGCGCCGCTTCGGCGCGCGGCGCCTGATGCAGCACGCGATCCAGGCGGGGTGTGAGACCCGGCGCCTGATCCATGGGGCCCACGGCGGCCAGCGCCGTATCGGGCGCAACACGGTCGCGCGGCCCGCGGATCACGACAGCGGCGCCCAGCAAGGCCGGCAGCGCGTAATAGATCCCGCGAAAGGCCAACACTGCGGCCAAAACCGGCTCCTGACCAACATGGGGCAGCAGCGCCAGCAGGGTGACCTCGAACGGACCAACACCGCCGGGCGTGCCACAGATCAGACCCGCGCCGAGCGCCAGGATGAAGGCTGCAATCATGGTTGCAGGCGCGATGGATACCCCATCTGGCAGCAAGACCCACAAGGCCCCCCCCGCAGCGGCCGTATCAATGAACGTCAGCGCCAGAATGGCCCCCATGGCTGGCAATGTCGGCAGGTTGAACCGGCTGATGAAGCCCGGGCGCAACACCGAAAGCGTTGCCAGCGCGACCGCCCCGGCCAGGGTTGCAAAGGCCAATTGCGTGGCACCGGGCAGGGGCAGGGGCACGATCAGCACGACCAGCGCCGCAACAACGGCCCAGCCTGCCAGAAAAGTCGCCGACACGGTGACCGACAGGCGCATGGCCTGGATCAACGTCAGCTCTGGCAACATGCGCCAGCGCACGAAGGCCCCCGAAATCACGCCAAACCCCACGGTTTGCGCAACCGCGATCGAGGCAACGCCCGCCTGGCGCGCCTGTGTTGTCGGTGTCGCGCTGCCGATCAACCGGTGGCCGACGCCGTCATAGCGCCCTACGGCCCAGAAACTGAGCGCCGAAAGGGCCAGCGCCATCAGCCATTGCAGTGGCCCCACGGTGCGAAACCCCGCCCCGATCGAGGCCATGTCCAGCCCTTGAATTCGGTCCCACATCAGCCAGACCAACACCACGGCGATGCCCATCGGCAGCATTTGCCGGGCCGCCAGTTTGCGCAGGTCCACACCAGATGCCTGCGACAGTGCTTTTTCGTTGGAACGGCCCATGCCACACCCCTTTTATTACCCCGGTGATACTGTTGCCCCCGGGGTCCCAAGGGCGGGTTAACGATTCAAATTCGACCGAAAGAAAGGCGGTGCCGGGACCTGGTCCGACCTTTCACACGGCTTGGCTGTTCAGGGGGTGATAAGGGGTTTTGCCACAAACGCCACCTGTTTGCGCCAACATTGCGGGCAGGGGTGGCAGGGGGGCAGGCACCGCTTGATGCACGCCAGAGATCGCCCATGAACCAGAGACCGCCCATGAAAAAGGCACCCGAAGGTGCCCAGTTCGTGTTCAGGATCGTGGTTGCGAAGGCTCAGTCTTCAGAGACCATCTGTTCCTTGGCAATCGCCAGGCATTCGGCGCGTTTGGCGCGGATCGTGTCTGCGTCGGACTTGTCGCCCAGATCGGCAGCAACCTTGCGCACGACGTCCTCGTGTCCCGCTTCTTCGAAATCCGAGTGAATGACTTCACGAATATAGCTTTCCATCTCGGCGTCAGCTTTGCCCAACATCTCGCCGGCCCATTGTGCCAGCAGCTTGTTGGCCCGTGCTTCGGCTTTGAACTGCATTTCTTCGTCATGGGCGAACTTGGATTCAAAGGCGCTTTCGCGATCGTCAAAGGTGGTCATGGGTTTTCCCTTGGTCGTGTCTGGAACATCCGTTTCCCCCGATATGCCTTCCCTTGGGGCGCAGGGCAACCCCGCTAGCGCTGACAAATGCGCGTCAAAGCGACATTCTTGCCCATGCGGGGCCTTTCGCTTATAGGGCGGGGCAACGATGGGAGTCACTTTGACCCCCGTGAAGAGGAAAAGACCCCATGGCACGGCGCAAAAAGATCTACGAAGGCAAAGCAAAAGATCTGTTCGAAGGGCCCGAGCCGGGCACTTTGGTGCAATATTTCAAGGATGATGCCACCGCGTTCAATGCCGAAAAACGCGATATCATCGAAGGCAAGGGCGTGTTGAACAACCGTCTGAGCGAATATTTCATGACCGGGCTTGGCCAGATCGGCGTGCCGACTCATTTCCTGAAACGCCTGAATATGCGCGAACAGTTGATCCGCAGCTGCGAAATCGTGCCGCTGGAAGTGATCGTGCGCAATTTCGCCGCTGGGTCGATCTCCAAACGTCTGGGCATCGAAGAGGGCACGCCAATGCCGCGCCCGATCGTCGAGTTCTCCTATAAAGATGACTCGCTGGGGGATCCGCTGGTGCCCGAAGAATACATCATCGCCTTTGGCTGGGCCTCGCAGCAGGACATGGACGATATCGTCGCGCTGGCGCTGCGGGTGAATGATTACCTGTCCGGCGTCATGTATGCCGTTGGCATCAAGCTGATTGATTTCAAAATCGAAATTGGCCGTGTCTACGAAGGTGACTTTCAGCGCCTGATCGTGGCCGACGAAATCAGCCCCGACAGCTGCCGCCTGTGGGACATCGAAACCGGTCAGAAACTGGACAAGGACGTGTTCCGCCGCGACCTTGGCGACCTGGCCGATGCTTATACCGAAGTGGCGCGCCGCCTGGGGGTTCTGCCCACCAACGTCACCCACGCCCCGAAACCGACCCTGATCAACTAAGGATACCTGCGATATGAAAGTCCGCGTCGATGTCATGCTGAAAACCGGAGTTCTGGACCCGCAGGGCGAGGCCGTGCGCCACGCGCTGGGGAACCTGGGCTTTGCCGG
>DFBF01000189.1:12881-13737 GCA_002367285.1 Rhodobacteraceae bacterium UBA3087
TCCGAGGCGGTGATCAAGGACATGTGCGAAAAGCTGCTGGCCAACACTGTGATCGAAAACTACGAGATCCAGGTGCTGTAAACGCCATGCGGGCCGCTGTTCGGACAGCTTGCCGGCGACTAAAAGCTGAGCTTTGCCAGGGCCTTGGGGGCGGACGTTGCGATCAACGCACGCGATCCCGGCGCGCTGGATCGGTTGAAAACAGCGACCGGCGGCGGAGCCCATGTGGCGGTCGAGGCCCTAGGGGGGAGGCCACAACCGTGGGCGCGATGCGGTCCCTGCGCAAGCTGGGGCGCATGGTTCAGATCGGCATGCCAGCGGGCGATCACGCCACCATGACGCTGCCCTGGGACGTGGTTTATGCTGGCCAACTGGCCATTTACGGCACGCGCGGCATGCCCTGCCACCGCTCTCCCAGCCTGCTAAACCTGATCCAAGGCGGTCATGTCGACCTGACCCCCTTGATTGCGCGCCGGATTTCGTTAAGTCAGGCGTCAGACGAACTTGCTGCCTTTGATGGCCCGACGCCGCCCGGTGTCGCCGCCATCACCGATTTCACCTGCTGAGAGGACCCGAGCCCATGAAAGCCGCCGTCATCGTATTCCCCGGATCCAACTGTGACCGTGATCTTGCCGTGGCGTTCGAACGCGCGGGCGCCGATGTCACCATGGTCTGGCACAAGGACACGCACCTGCCCGAGGGGCTGGATATCGTTGGCGTTCCCGGTGGGTTCAGCTTTGGCGACTATCTGCGCTGCGGCGCGATTGCGGCGCAAAGCCCGATCACCAAATCGCTGATCCGTCATACGGAACGCGGCGGTTATGCTTTGGGGATCTGCAACGGCTTTCAGGTGCTG
>DFBF01000112.1 GCA_002367285.1 Rhodobacteraceae bacterium UBA3087
CGTCTGCCGCTGGCTGACCGGGCCACGATCGCCAATATGGCGCCCGAATATGGCGCGACCTGTGGCTTCTTCCCGATCGACGATGAAACCCTGCGTTACCTGCGCACCACGGGTCGCGACGAATCCCGCATTGCTTTGGTCGAAGCCTATGCCAAGGAAAACGGCTTCTGGCGCACCGCCGATTATGCCCCCGTCTATACCGACACGCTGTCGCTGGACATGGGCACGATCGTTCCTGCCATCTCGGGCCCCAAACGGCCGCAGGACTATGTTGCGCTGACCGGCGCGAAAGAAGCCTTTGCCAAGGAAATGGCCGAGACCTTCAAGCGCCCCATGGGCAAAGAAGTCGCCGTCAAAGGCGAAGATTACACCATGGAAAGCGGCAAGGTCGTGATCGCCTCGATCACATCCTGCACCAACACCTCGAACCCCTATGTGATGATCGGCGCGGGCCTGGTGGCACGCAAGGCCGCAGCCCTGGGTCTGACCCGCAAGCCTTGGGTGAAAACATCGCTGGCGCCCGGCTCGCAAGTTGTGTCCGCCTATCTTGAGGCCGCAGACCTGCAAAAAGACCTGGACGCCCTGGGCTTCAACCTGGTCGGCTATGGCTGCACCACCTGCATCGGCAACTCGGGGCCCATTCAGCCGGAACTGTCCGAAGCGATCGCCGAAGGCGATCTGGTGGCAACCTCTGTCCTGTCGGGCAACCGCAATTTTGAGGGCCGCATCAGCCCCGATGTGCGCGCCAACTATCTGGCCTCACCGCCGCTGGTTGTCGCCTATGCCATCGCTGGCACGCTGGACATCAACCTGGCCAGCGACGTGATCGCTCAGGACAAGGATGGCAATGACGTCTACCTGAAAGACATCTGGCCGACGACACAGGAAGTTGCGGAAATGGTCGAAAAGACCGTGACGCGCGACGCCTTTCAGTCGAAATATGCCGACGTGTTCAAGGGTGACGAAAAATGGCAGGCCGTGGAAACGACCGATGCGGAAACCTATGACTGGCCCTCCGCGTCGACCTATATCCAGAACCCGCCCTATTTCCAGGGCATGTCGCCCGAGGCTGGCACGATCTCGAACATCACAGACGCCAAGGTTCTGGCCGTTCTGGGGGACATGATCACCACTGACCACATCTCGCCCGCTGGCGGGTTTGCGGCCACCACCCCGGCGGGTCAGTACCTGACCGACCATCAGGTGCCTGCGCGCGAATTCAACTCCTATGGCTCGCGTCGTGGCAACCACGAGGTCATGATGCGCGGCACATTCGCCAACATCCGCATCAAGAACGAGATGCTGGATGGCGTCGAAGGCGGGTACACCAAAGGCCCCGACGGTCAACAGACGTCGATCTATGACGCCTCGATGGCCTACCAAGAGGCCGGCACACCGCTGGTCATCTTCGGTGGCGAACAGTACGGCGCGGGCAGCTCGCGCGACTGGGCGGCCAAGGGCACGAACCTGCTGGGCGTGAAAGCGGTCATCGCGGAATCGTTTGAACGCATTCACCGCTCCAACCTGGTGGGCATGGGCGTGGTGCCGTTCGAATTCACCGGCGGCGACACACGCAAGACCCTGGGTCTTACGGGTGACGAAACCGTGTCGATCTCTGGGCTTGAGGGCGACCTGAAACCGCTTTCGAACCTGCCCTGCACCATCACCTATGCGGACGGGACGACCAAAGACATCCAGCTGAAATGCCGGATCGATACCGAAGTCGAAATCGAATACGTCGAAAACGGCGGCGTGCTGCACTATGTGCTGCGCAACCTCGCCAAGTCGTAAGCTGACGCGATAAACAAACAAAAGCCCCGGTCCCCGCGACCGGGGCTTTTTTCTTGCCAGAGNNGTTCCCATCCTACGTGTTCCCATTCTACTGGGGGCTCCCGCCAGCCGCCTAAGCAGCTTCGCTGCTTGTCACCCGTTGGGCATGGCGCTTTTCGTGTTCCACGAAAAGCGCGGCACCGTATCCACGCAAGACAACACAAGTCGAAAAACAAGGCGATCGAACCTGGGTGCCAAAACCCGAACGGGCCCCGCAAGGGGCCCGTGAGAGATCAAGCGTGCGCGTTAGCGCACTCCCTTGGATAAGGCTCAGTTCGCCGCAGCCGCGACCATCGCGGGGCGGATCACGTTTTCCAGAATGCTTGGCGTGATTGGCCCAGCAAACCGTTTCACCACGATGCCGTTGCCATCAATGACAAAGGTTTCGGGCACGCCATACAGGCCCCAATCCAGGCCGGTGCGCCCTTTGGCGTCGGCGACCAGCTGCGCATAGGGGTCACCCAGCTCCTCCAGGAACCGCAGCCCCTTGGCCGGGTCATCCTTGTAGTTCACGCCATAGATCGTGATGCCTTCACCAGCCATATCCATCAGCTGGGCATGTTCGGCCCGGCACGGCGCGCACCAGCTGGCGAAGAAATTCACCAACTTCACGCCCTCGCCGCGCAGCTCGGCCTCGCCAAACAGCGCGCCATCGCCCAGCGCGCTGACCGTCAGGGCCGGTGTCAGCCCCCCCTCGCGGGTCGATTGCAGCTCGCGGGGGTTGTCGCGCCCCATGCCCCACAGGAACAGGATCGCCAGGCCCAGGAAAATGACCGGCGGCAGGATCATCAGTGCGGGAAATCGTTTCTTCTCAGCCATTGCGTGCGGCCTTTCTGGCCTCTGCGGCCTCCATGTCGGCCTTGGCCTTTACCGATTGACGCCAGCTGATCACAGCCAACAGCGCGACCAACCCCAGCGTGATCCCCCACGAGCTGTAGACCGCGCCAGCGTATTTATCCAACTCAAACATCTGCCATCCTTTCGCGGGTTTCCAACGCATGGGTGCGCCGCTTGCGCACCTCGGTGCGGGTGCGGATCAGCAACAACAGCACGAACAACGCGCTTGTGCCCACCAGCGTCAACACCAGCGGCTGCCAATAGACATCCGAGACGTTCTCTTGTTGGTCCATCGACAAGGACGCGCCCTGGTGCAAGCCCTGGTTCCAGAAGTTCACCGCATAGCGGCTGAGCAACGCAAAGGCCGACCCGACGATGCACAGCACCGCCGTCAGGTCCGCCGCCGTGTCGGGATTATCAATCGCGCCCCACAGCGCCATATAGCCCAGATAGAATAAAAACAGGATCAGGAACGACGTCAGACGCGGGTCCCAGGCCCAATAGGTGCCCCACATAGGTTCGCCCCAAACCGCGCCTGTGATCAGGGCGGCCAGCGTCATGGTGACCCCGATCAGGGCCGCAGCCTTGGCGGCCAGGGCCGAAACATGGTGGCGGCGCACGATCCAGATCAGCGACGCCACCAGCATCATGACCCAGATATTGATCGCCATCATCGCCGTCGGTACATGCACATAGATGATCTTGACGGATGATCCGAAATTCTCGGCCGCCGGGGTGAAAAAGAAGCCCCAGACAAGGCCTGGGATCAGCGTCAGCGCGCAGATCGCAGCAACCCAGGGCAAGGCCTTGCCCGACAGTGACATGAACTTGACCGGGTTGGCCCATTCCCAGAACCAGTTCCACCGGTCCCGCGCCTGTTTTGTACGATGTGTTTCACTCATGGCTTTTCCTATGCAGGGAAATGGCGTTGGGCAAGGGCTTAGCGATCACAATCTCTTATCTCAGATTGACGCGGATTGCCGCAGAGGCGGCGAAGGGCAGCAAGGCGATCGACCCGGCGGTGATCCCGGCCATCAGGGCCAGGGGGGTGGCATTTTCCAAACCCGCCGCACCGCGCGTCGCGGCCTCGGCCCCGAAAATCAATGTCGGGATGTACAGCGGCAGCACCAAAAGCGACAGCAAAAGCCCGCCCCGTTTAAGACCAACGGTCAACGCGGCACCGAACGCCCCGATCATGCTCAGCGCCGGGGTGCCGATCAACAGCGAAAGGAACACCCAGATGTGCCCCGGACTTTCCAAGTTCAAAAGCGTGGCAAAGATCGGCGCGGACAGGGTCAGCGGCAGGCCGGTGACCAGCCAATGCGCCAGGGCCTTTACAGCCACGGCGCCCTCCATCGGGATCGGCGCGGTGGCCAACAGGTCCAGCGTGCCGTCCTCGTAATCCAGTTGAAAGATGCGATCCAGTGACAAAAGACAGGCCAGCAGCGCGCCCACCCACAGGATGCCCGGCGCGATCCGTGCCAGGATTTCGCTGTCCGGCCCAACCCCGAACGGCACCAACACGATGACGATCAGAAAAAACGCAAGGCCCAGGCCAAACCCGCCACCCGAGCGAACCCCCAGGCGCATATCCCGTAGCAAAAGCGCGATCATGTAAAGGCCTCATCAAAGGCTGTGGCAACCCGCGGGCTGCCGTTGGGGTCGGCACGAAACGGGGTCACGTCGACCTCGCGCGCCTCAAGCCCCATGTCGATATGCGTGGCGATCAGGGCAGACCCGCCCTGCCCCACATGGGCGCGCACCGCATCGGCAAACAACCCAACACTGGCCACATCCAAGGACACGGTGGGTTCGTCCAGCAACCAGATCTCGCGTCCGGTGACCAACAGGCGGGCCAGACCCAGACGGCGTTTTTGCCCCGCCGACAGATTCCCCGCCGCACGTGTAGTCAGCCCGTTCAGATTGAACGCCGCCAGCGCGGGCGCGATGTCATGGGTGCCGTAAACAGAGGCCCAGAATTGCAGGTTCTCGGCCACACTCAGGGTCGATTTCAGCCCATCCGCATGGGCGCCATAGGCGATCGCCTCGGGCTCGACGCTGACGCTGCCCTCCATCGGCGGCTGCAACCCCGCCAGCGTTCGCAACAGCGTCGTCTTGCCCGACCCGTTCGGGCCGCGCAGCATCACCACCTGGCCCGGCCGCATGTCAAAGGTCACCCCCTCCAACACCGGCAGCCCGCCACGCGTGACGGTCAGATTGTCGACAAGCAATTCCATGCGCGCGCGTTTTCCCTTTTCCCTGATGCTGGTTGTGTCCGGTTTCCAGCTGACATGCCTTGATTTCGCTCAAGCTAACGATGCCCTTTTGTCAGGCCGGCAAGGCGGCCAGCGCAATGCGCCGCCCCTCGCTGACCAGCACGTTATAGGTGCGACAGGCCGCAGGCGAAGCCATGGCCTCGACCCCGACACCGACCTCCTCCAGGGCCTCGCGCAAAGCGCGCGGCGGGTGGGCCGTGTCGGCCCCGGTTCCCAGAAGAAGTACGTCAATCTCTTTGGCCAGGGCCAGAAGCGCTGTCAGATCATCCATCCCGCCCCAGGTCGTGGCGCGTTGATCGGTGACCAGCATTGGGCCCTGGATGACCTGACCAGCCACGCGGAAAAAGCCGGGGCCATAGCCATCGACCGGCACAGCACTGTCATAGGTTACTTCGGTCAGTTGCATGGCACACTCCGTCTGAGGACCAGAATTTTCTAGAAAATTCTACCTTGGAAAAATCTTCTAGAAGATTTTTCAGCCGTCGAACAGCGGCAAACCCGACACCGCGGAGGCCGCGATCAAAAGATAGGCGACGGTGCGGTAGATCTTTTCGCGTCCCGGTTGGAACAACAGACCGCCAATCACGTTGCCGACAAGGTATGGCACCGCCAGAACAAAACCCAGGGTCAGCGAGGTAAGCTCCATCTGCCCCATTGCCCACAGCACGACCATCATCAGGATGTCGACCCCCAGCAGGTAAAGCAACAGGTTGGCGCGGATCACCTTGGCCGGGTGCGACGAGGCCATATAAAGCATGATGACAGGCGGGCCGGCCAGCCCCGTCGCCCCGGCCAGGAAACCGCCCAGCGTGCCCGTGGCATAGACCATCCAGTGTTTCAGCGTGCCCCGATACCGATACCCGGTCACCAACAGAACCAAAAGCACCAGGGCGATCAGCGACACAGAATAGCGAAACACCTCAGGCGCAACAATCGTCAGGGCCCAGACCCCCAGCGGCATGGCGACCACCAGCCCGCCGCACAGGCGCAACACATCACGCCGGTGGCCCTGTCGCAGCGCCCGTGGCACGTTTGGCAGCGGTCCGATCACGTCCATCGCCGTCAGGGTGATCAGGGCGCCGAACGGGGTTAGAATCTGCGCGGCGACGGGCATATAGATCATCGCGGTGCCAAAGCCGGTAAACCCACGCACGATGCCCGCCAATGTCGCCGCCGCCAGCAGCCAGGCCAAGCCCGGCTGCGCCATGGCGGCGGCAAAAAGATCAGGCATCCACGTTTGCGAACTGGTTTCCCGCGTTCGCATCCGGCTTTGTCCAGTCACGTTTCACGCCCAGACGCAGCAAGATTGCCGAGGCCACGAAGATCGAGCTGTAGGTGCCGACAATCACGCCCCAGATCATTGCGAAGACAAAGCCGCGAATCACGTCTCCGCCCAGCACGTACAGCGATACCAACGCGATCAGTGTCGTGACCGAGGTCATGACCGTGCGCGACAGTGTTTCGTTGATCGACAGGTTCAGGACCTCTTTCAGGGCCATCTTTTTGTACCGGCGCAGGTTTTCCCGCACCCGGTCAAACACGACCACGGTATCGTTCAGCGAATAGCCAACGATGGTCAGAAGTGCTGCGATGATGGCCAGGTCGAATTTGATCTGCATGACCGCGAACACGCCGATGGTCAGCACGATATCATGCACCAATGCGGCCACGGCACCGACGGAGAACTGCCATTCGAACCGCAGCCAGATATAAATCAGAACCGCGCCAATCGCCACCAACACCGAATAGATCGCCGTCATGACCAATTCACCCGATACTTTCGGCCCGACGCTTTCCACGCTGGGGAATGTGATCGCGGGATCAACAGCGCTCAGCGCCGCGGCGATGATCTTCATGGTGTCTTCGGTGATCGCCTCCTGGCCCTCCTGGGCTTCGATGCGGATCTGGCTGACGTGCTGGTCCTCGCGGAAGTTCACGTCGAACACTTCGGTGATCGAAACGTCCCCCAGCGCCAGCGGCACAAGCGCGTCGCGGTAAGCCCCGACATCCACGGCCTGCGTGCTTTCGGTGCGGATGGTCGTTCCGCCCTTGAAGTCGATGCCGAAATTCAGCCCGATGGCAAAGAAGGCCACAATCGACAGGATCATCAACAACGCCGAAAACCCGAAGGTCAGCGTCGTGCGCGAAAAGAAATCCCAGTTCGTCTCAGCGGGTACAAGTCTCAGGCGCATCTCACACCTCCAACATTTTGGGTTTGCGAAGCTCAAACCACATGACGATCATCAGGCGGGTCACGAAAATCGCGGTAAAGACCGAGGTCAGGATGCCCAGCCCCAGCGTGACCGAGAACCCGCGCACGGGGCCCGAGCCCATGATGAACAGGATCATTGCCGTGATGAACGTGGTGATGTTGGCGTCCAAAATGGCGCTCAGCGCCTTTTCATAGCCCAGCTCAATCGCCCGGGCAGGCCCTCGTCCGGATTTCAATTCTTCACGTATCCGTTCAAACACCAGCACATTGGCGTCAACCGCCATACCGATGGTCAACACGATGCCCGCAATACCCGGCAGGGTCAGCGTCGCACCGATCATGGACAGCAGGCCAAAGATCATCCCCACGTTCAGGATCAACGCCACATTGGCAATCATCCCGAACCAGCCATAGCTGAGGCCCATGAAAATCAGCACGCCAACAAAGGCAACGATGCTGGCGGTTTTGCCCGCATCAATGCTGTCCTGGCCCAATTCCGGTCCGATGGTGCGTTCTTCAACATAGGTCAGTTCGGCAGGCAAGGCGCCTGCGCGCAGCAGAACCGCCAAGGTGGTCGAGTCCTCGATGTTGAAATTGCCGGTGATGATGCCCGAGCCGCCACAGATCTGTTCGTTGATGCGCGGCGCGGAAATCACTTCTTCGTCCAACACGATGGCAAAAGGCTGGCCAACATTGTCGCCGGTATATTCACAGAACTTGCGCGCCCCTGCGACGTTAAAGCGGAAATTCACCGCCGGCAGACCGTTCTGGTCAAACGCCGGCTGTGCATCGTTCAGCTCTTCGCCGGTCACGACCGGGCTCTGCTCCAGCACGTAATACACGCCCTCTTCGTCCAGAGACGGGTACAGAAAATTGCGCGGACCGGGCGCGGTGGCCCCGTCATTGGTGCGGCTGACAACCGGATGAAACGTCAGCTTCGCGGTCTTGCCGATTATGCCTTTCAGCTCACCAGCGGAGCCAATGCCCGGCACCTGGATCAACACACGATCCGACCCCTGACGTTGGATCGTCGGCTCGCGCGTGCCGACCTCATCCACACGACGGCGAATGATTTCCAGCGTTTGCAGAATGGTGCGATCATCCGTCGCCTGCTTTTCAGCCGCCGACAGCGTGACGATGATTTCGCCGTCTTGACCGGCAACCTCGATATCGGTCGACCCGACACCGGTCAGGCTAACCACAGGGCTTGCCAGACCGCGCACCAGTTCCAAGGCGCGCACCATGCCCTCGGGCTGGCTGATCTTCACGCGCAGTTCCTCGGGCGCACTGTCGACACGGCGGATCGTGCCCACCGTGGCGCGTTCATCGCGCAGCGCGTCGCGCACTTCGGGCCACAGGCCTTCCATGCGGGTCGCATACACATCGCCCACCTGAACTTCGGCCAACAAATGCGCACCACCGCGCAGATCCAGACCCAGGTTCACCAGACTTGACGGCATCCAGCTCGGCCAGGCCGAGGCATCCGCCACCCGCTCAGGCGTGGACCCGTAAGCTTCGATTTCAATCACAGCATCATTGTGCTGCTCAACCCGGGTGTAAAACCCGTTCGGCACCGCATAGGCCAGACCCAGCGCCACCAGGGCCCAGATAACGACCCGTTTCCATAGAGAAATCTGAAGCATCCGCCCCGCCTGCCCTGTTATGAATGAATACGTCCGACGATCAGCTCGCCGCCGGTTCCGTCTTGCTCATCACCTGCGCGATGGTCGACCGCATGACACGAACCTTCACGCCATCTGCGATTTCCAGCTCGACTTCGGTGTCGTCTTTGACCTTGGCAACCTTGCCGATCAGACCACCGGCGGTGACCACCTGATCCCCCCGACGCAACGCGGTCAGCATCGCCTGATGTTCTTTCATCTTCTTCTGCTGCGGCCGGATCATCAGAAAATACATGATCCCGAA
>DFBF01000064.1 GCA_002367285.1 Rhodobacteraceae bacterium UBA3087
CATCGGGCCGGGGCGATACAGCGCGACCAGGGCCACCACGTCTTCGATGCAGGTCGGCTTCATCCGGCGCAGCGCGTCCATCATGCCCGAGCTTTCAACCTGGAACACAGCGACCGTTTTCGAACTGGCGTACAGCTCATATGTCGCCACATCATCCAGCGGAATGGCGTTGATTTCGTTCACCGCACCCTCGGGCGGATCATACAAATGCGCCCCATCCGGACCCGTATGGATATCGCGCCCCTCGCCCTTGATCAGGTCCACGGCGTTCTGAATGACGGTCAGGGTTTTCAGCCCCAAAAAGTCGAATTTGACCAGCCCGGCCTGCTCCACCCACTTCATGTTGAACTGGGTCGCGGGCATGTCGGACCGCGGATCCTGATACAGCGGCACCAGCGCGTCCAGCGGCCGGTCGCCGATCACCACACCGGCGGCGTGGGTCGATGCATTTCGCAGCAATCCCTCGACCTGCTGGCCGTATTTCAACAGCCGCGCGACGACCTCTTCGTTCTCCGCCTCTTGTCGCAAACGCGGCTCATCCGCCAGCGCTTTTTCGATCGACACAGGCTTCACCCCTTCGACCGGGATCAGCTTGGACAAGCGGTCCACCTGGCCATAAGGCATCTGCAAAACCCGGCCCACATCACGCACGGCGGCCTTGGACAAAAGCGCGCCAAATGTGATGATCTGACCCACCTTGTCACGGCCATATTTCTCCTGCACATACCGGATCACCTCTTCGCGACGATCCATGCAGAAATCGATGTCGAAATCTGGCATCGACACACGTTCCGGGTTCAAAAACCGTTCAAAAAGAAGGGAGTATCGCAAGGGATCAAGGTCGGTGATGGTCAACACATAGGCCACCAGAGACCCGGCCCCGGACCCCCGCCCCGGACCCACGGGAATGCCGCGATCCTTGCTCCATTTGATGAAATCAGCCACGATCAGGAAATAGCCGGGGAACCCCATGCCTTCGATAATCCCCAGCTCGAAATCCAGCCGCTTATAGTATTCTTCTTCGCTGACCGCATGCGGGATGACCGACAATCGTTTTGCCAGACCTTCGCGGGCCTGACGGCGCAGTTCTTCGACCTCGTCGTCGGCGAATTTCGGCAGGATCGGGTCGCGCCGATATGTCTGAAACGCGCACCGCCGCGCAATTTCAACCGTGTTTTCAATCGCTTCAGGTAGATCCGCAAACAGCGTGATCATCTCTTCCTGGCTTTTGAAATAATGCTGCGGCGTCAGATGGCGGCGCGGCTCCTGTTGGTCGACATAGGCGCCTTCTTTGATGCAGATCAGCGCGTCATGCGCCTCATACAGCTCGGTTTTCGGAAAATAGACATCGTTCGTCGCCACCAACGGAATGCCCATCGCATAGGCCATTTCGACGAACCCGCGTTCCGTCGCACGTTCGCCAACTGTGCACTGTCCACCCTCGCCCGGATGGCGTTGCAGTTCGACATACAAACGATCCTGAAACGCGGTGTGAAACCGTGTCATCAGCGCCTGCGCTTTGGGCGATTGCCCGGCTTGCAGCAACTGACCAACCGGCCCCTCGGCCCCACCTGTCAAACAGATCAACCCGTCCGAATACTGCTCCAATTCGTCCAGCGTAACCGACGGAAGCGCGCCGAATTTGTCCACATACAGACAGGAATTCAGCTTCATCAGATGTTCATAGCCAGTCTCATTTTGCGCCAGCAAAACCACCGCCGCCGCGTCGCGCGCTTTTTCCCCCGGTGCAGGCGGGTCGAAATCGACGTCAACCTGACAGCCGACAATCGGCTGCACCCCCGCACCTGACATGGTGACGCTGAACTCCAGCGCGGCGAACAGATTGTTCGTGTCGGTGACCGCCACTGCCGGCATGCCCTTGGCCGCGCACAGCCCGGCCAGTTTCTTGACCGGCACGGCGCCTTCCAACAGGGAATATTCGGTGTGGGTGCGAAGGTGGATGAATCGGATCTGGCTGCTCATGACGGACAGCTTACCGGGGTCACCGGATCGGCGAAAGGGGCAGCAGGCCACCGGTTTAAAAAGATTAATTATCACCGATTTTCGGGGTTAAAGACGTTAACAATCGGGGTTTTGACGGGTTTAACATTGTTAACAGGTGCCCGCTGGCGCAGGGAGTGCTTGCCATGTGAAGCAAACTCGGCTTTTCTGTCCGTCAGAAAACCAACCCCGCATGTTTTCTACGCCGCATCGAAGACGTGCAGTACGGGGCCACGACAGGGTAAGGCGGCGGGTAATATCATATGGATATCACCTTTCTTCTGAACGGAGAGAGCGTGGAGCTGACCGATGCGGATCCGACCCGTACGGCGCTCGATTTCTTGCGCGAAACCAAAGGCTTGACCGGCACCAAGGAAGGCTGCAACGAAGGTGATTGCGGCGCCTGTACGGTGATGGTGTCCGACCGGGATGGCACGCGCACGCTGAATGCCTGCGTCCTGCTGTTGCCGCAGCTGCAAGGCAAGGCGCTGACCACCATCGAAGGCCTGGCCGCCCCCGACGGAACACCCCATCCGGTGCAACAGGCCCTGGTCGACCACCATGGCTCGCAATGCGGGTTTTGCACGCCGGGGATTGCGCTTTCCCTTGCGGCGGGGCATCTGAATTTTGACAATGATTACAAGACACTGCTTGCCGGAAACCTGTGCCGATGCACCGGTTATGCCCCAATTCTGAAGGCCGCCGAACACGCCGCATCCGCCCCCGTGCCAGACCACCTGACCCAGCTCCGGGCGGGTCAGGGTCCCGCCGCGCGCGCAGAGGAGGGCCCGGCCCTGCCGGGCTCCGCCGATGCGCTCGCACATGCGCTGATGGACCGCCCTCATGCGACCTTGGTGGCCGGGGCAACCGATGTGGGGCTGTGGTTGACAAAACAACTCCGCACCCTTCCTGACGTCATTTTCATGAATAATGTCAAAGATCTGCAAGGAATTGACATCACCGATGCAAACATCCATGTGGGCGCTGGCGTCAGCATTGAACGCCTGCGTCTTGCGCTTGCGCCGCATTTTCCGTCCTTCGCCGAGATGCTGCGCCGGTTCGCGTCAACCCAAGTGCGCAATGCCGCCACCATCGGTGGCAACCTCGCCAATGGGTCGCCCATCGGTGACACGCCCCCGCCCCTGATTGCCCTTGGCGCCACCCTTCACCTGCGGCGCGGCGACCACCGCCGCACCCTACCCGTTCAGGATTTCTTTATCGACTATGGCAAGCAGGACCGTCAGGCTGGTGAATTCATCGAGGCCGTGACCATCCCGCGGGACCACAATAATTTGCGGGTCTACAAGCTGTCGAAAAGGTTCGATCAGGATATCTCCGCCGTCCTTGGGGCCTTTAATATCATGATAAATGACGGAAAAGTGCAATCTGCGCGGATTGCGTTCGGCGGAATGGCCGCCACGCCAAAGCGGGCGCTCCATGTCGAAAACGCGTTGCTTAACCAACCATGGACACGGGAAACTGTGCTGGCCGCACTGCCCGCCTTCGCCCAGGATTTCACCCCAATGACAGATATGCGCGCCAGCGCCGATTACCGGCTTGTCGCCGCGCAAAACATGCTGACCCGCGCCTATTTGGACGACCAAGGTATCGCCACCTCGGTGCAGGCGGTGATGCCATGACCCAGCGCCGCCCCCTGCCCCACGATGCCGCCCCTTTGCACGTCACAGGCGCCGCGCGTTATGTCGATGACATCCCGACTCCGGCAACCTGCCTGCACATCGCCTTTGGCCTCAGCCCATCAGCGCGAGGTGTGATCACGCGCCTGGATCTGTCCGCCGTGCGCCAGGCCTCCGGCGTGGTTCAGGTCATCACAGCCGCCGATCTTCCGTTTTCAAATGACGTTTCCCCGTCCATCCACGACGAACCCTTATTGGCGCAGGGCGAGGTATTCTACCACGGCCAGCCCATTTTCGCGGTTGTTGCAACCACCCATCTGGCCGCGCGAAAAGCCGCAAGGCTGGCCGATGTTGACATTGATACCCGCGACGCAATCCTGACCATCGACCAGGCCCTGAAGGCCAATAGCCGCTTTGAAGGCGGGCCCGTGGTTTGGTCCCAAGGGGATGCCGACGCCGCCATTTCGACAGCCACCCACGTCATCGAAGGCGCATTCGAAATGGGCGGTCAGGAGCACTTCTACCTTGAAGGACAGGCCGCCTTGGCCCTGCCTCAGGAAGATGGCGATATGCTGGTCCACAGCTCGACCCAGCACCCGACCGAAATCCAGCACAAGGTGGCCGAAGCCATCGGCCTGCCCATGCATGCCGTGCGCGTGGAAATCCGACGTATGGGCGGCGGGTTTGGCGGAAAAGAAAGCCAGGGCAACGCCTTGGCCGTTATCTGTGCCATCGCCGCGCGCGCCACCGGGTGCCCCTGCAAGATGCGATATGACCGCGATGATGACATGGTCATCACCGGCAAACGGCACGATTTTCGCATCAAATACCGGGTTGGCCTGGACGATCAGGGCCATATCCAAGGCATCGATTTCACCCATTTCGCCCGGTGTGGCTGGGCGCAGGATCTGTCCCTGCCGGTGGCGGACCGCGCCATGCTGCATGCCGACAATGCCTATCACCTGCCGAACGTGCGGATCGAAAGCCACCGCTTGAAAACCAACACGGCCAGCGCCACCGCCTTTCGTGGGTTTGGCGGCCCCCAAGGCATGTTGGGGATCGAACGGGTGATGGACCATGTCGCCCACGCCCTGTCCATGGACCCGACCGAACTGCGTCGCCGCAACTTTTATCGGAATGGACAACAGACGCCCTATGGTCAGACCATCGAAGATTTCGAGCTGCAAGACATGGTGGCAGAACTTCTGAAACGCTCTGACTATGAGAAACGCAGGGCGGCGGTGGACGCCTGGAACGCTACGAATGACGTCTTGAAAAAGGGCCTGGCCCTATCTCCGGTCAAGTTCGGCATCAGCTTTACCCTGACCCACTTGAATCAGGCGGGGGCGCTTGTGCATGTCTATCAGGATGGTTCGGTCATGGTGAACCATGGCGGGACCGAAATGGGCCAGGGCCTGTTCCAGAAGGTCGCACAGGTGGCCGCAAACGTCTTCGGTGTGGGCATGGACAGTATCAAGATCACCGCGACGGATACGGCAAAAGTGCCCAACACCTCGGCGACCGCGGCGTCGTCTGGATCGGACCTGAATGGCATGGCCGTCAAACTTGCCTGTGACACGATCAAAGGCCGTATTGTTCGATTTCTGTCAGAAACCAGCGGGGTTTCAGCGGGTGATATCCGGTTTGAGGATGGAAATGTGCAAGTGGGGAGCAAGGCCCTTACCTTCGCAGAAGTCGCACAAATCGCGTATCAGGCCCGCGTCAGCCTGTCGGCGACAGGGTTTTACAAAACGCCCAAGCTCGCCTGGGATCGGGTCAAGGGTCAGGGGCGTCCGTTTTTCTATTTTGCCTATGGCGTGGCCGCAACCGAAGTGGTGATCGACACGCTGACCGGCGAAAACCGTATCCTGCGGGCCGACGTCCTGCATGACGCGGGAGCCAGCCTGAACCCGGCGCTGGACATTGGTCAGATCGAAGGAGGCTATGTGCAAGGCGCCGGGTGGCTGACCACCGAGGAACTGGTCTGGGACGACCAGGGGCGCCTGCGCAGCCACGCGCCATCGACCTATAAAATCCCGACGGCCAGCGACGCGCCCGACGTGTTCAACGTGGCGCTGTGGGATGGTGAAAACCGCGAGGACACGATTTATCGTTCAAAAGCTGTGGGCGAGCCACCCTTTATGCTGGGAATCAGCGCCTTTTTGGCCCTGTCCGATGCGGTCGCGGCCTGCGGCATGGGATACCCGGACTTGGATGCGCCTGCCACGCCCGAACGCATCCTGATGGCGGCAAACCGGGTCCGTGTGACATGAGTTTCGATCTGCAATCCGTCCGCGACGCCGTGGCCAGACATGGGCGAGTTGCCCGGGTGGTTGTGGCCGACGTGGCGGGCTCAACCCCGCGCGAGGTTGGGGCCGCGATGCTGGTCTGGCCCGGTGGGCAGTCCGGCACCATTGGGGGTGGGGAACTGGAATTTCGCGCCGCGTCCCGGGCCTTGGATGGGCCATTTCTGGACCGCATCCCTTTGGGGCCAAGCCTGGGCCAATGCTGCGGCGGGGCGGTGACGCTGCTGTGCGAGATCTTTGACGCAAAATCAGTCAACCGCCTGAAGGACCAACACATTTTTGCCCGCCCCCTGGGTACGCCTGACATGCCCCTAGCCGTAAAACGATGTCTTCAGCAGGCACGAGACCGTGGCAGCCTGCCCGCGCCTCAAACCCTGCAAGGCTGGTTTCTGGAACCCATCACGGCGCCGAAAATACCGCTTTGGATTTATGGGGCGGGCCATGTGGGGCGGGCGCTGGTGAATGTGATCACACCACTGGACCAACATGTGATCACATGGGTGGATACAGGGCCGGATCGGTTTCCCGAGACCATCCCTGCGGGGGTTATCGCCCTGCCCACCCCGCATCCCGATCGCGCCGTAGCTCTGGCGCCTGATACCGCGCAGCACCTGATCCTGACCTATAGTCACGCACTGGATCTGGCCCTGTGCCAGGCGATTCTTTCGCGCCCGTTTGGGGGCGCCGGATTGATCGGGTCCGCTACGAAATGGGCCCGATTTCAACGCCGCCTGGCCGCATCAGGCCACACATCTGCCCAAATAAGTCGCATTGCTTGTCCAATAGGCGATCCGACACTGGGGAAAGCGCCCCAAGCCATTGCGGTGGGCGTCGCCGCCACGTTACTGAAGGGCGCGGCGGAAACAAAAACCAACAGGGGTACGCCACTTGACGGGGAACAGTTTGACAGCGGAACCGGGCATGGCAGACGCTCTGCTGACGCTTGACGGGTTGCGCAAAGCCTATCCGGGAGTTGTGGCGAATGACGATGTGTCCTTCACCATCAAACCCGGTGAAGTGCATGCTTTGCTTGGTGAAAACGGCGCGGGGAAATCCACGCTGGTCAAGATGATCTATGGGCTGGTCAAGCCGGATCAGGGGGCCATGGTGCTGAATGGGGTGCCATTCACCCCCGCCAACCCAGCCGCCGCGCGTGCCGCCGGTGTCGCCATGGTGTTCCAACATTTCAGCCTGTTTGACGCGCTGAATGTGGCGGAAAACATTGCCCTGGGCATGGACAACCCGCCCCACCCGCGCGAACTGTCGCAGCGCATTCGCGACGTTTCTAACGCCTATGGCCTGCCGCTGGACCCGGACCGTACGGTCGGTGATCTGTCCGCCGGGGAACGCCAGCGGGTCGAAATCATTCGCTGCCTGTTGCAGGACCCCAAGCTGTTGATCATGGACGAACCCACATCCGTTCTGACCCCGCAAGAGGTCGAAATCCTGTTCACGACACTGCGCAAACTGACCGCCGAAGGCACGGCAATTCTGTATATTTCCCATAAACTTGAGGAAATTCGCGCCCTGTGTGAACATGCGACGATCCTGCGGCTGGGCCAGGTGGTCGACACCTGCGATCCGCGCGAAAAATCGGCGCGGGAATTGGCCGAAATGATGGTGGGCAGCACGTTGCACGTACCATCGCGCGCAGAAGTCGCACCCGGCGAGGTGATCCTGTCCGTTGACGGGCTGAGCCTGAAATCCGCCACGGAATTTGGCACCAACCTGCATGATATCCACCTGGAGGTCCGCGCGGGCGAAGTGCTGGGCATCGGCGGGGTCGCGGGCAACGGCCAGGACGAATTGCTGGGCGCGCTGTCGGGCGAGGCCTTGGCGCCGGGCGCAATCACGCTGAAGGGCGAAGCGATCGGCCATCTGGGCCCCAACCCCCGCCGCAGCAGGGGGCTTTTGACAGCGCCCGAAGAACGGCTGGGCCACGCTGCCGCACCTGATATGTCTTTGACGGAAAACGCTTTATTGACCGGCTCGGTGCGCAAGCATCTGACCGAGAAGGGTTTTTTGAAATGGGGCGCGGCCGAGGCCTTTGCGCTGCGCATTATCGAAGCGTTTGACGTGCGGACACCCGGGCCCGACAACGCGGCGCGGTCTCTGTCGGGCGGCAACTTGCAGAAATTCGTCATCGGGCGGGAAATTCTGCAAAACCCCGACGTGTTGGCGGTGAACCAACCGACCTGGGGCGTGGACGCCAGCGCGGCGGCCGACATTCGTCAGGCCTTGTTGGATCTGGCCCATCACGGCGCAGCGGTGATCGTCATCAGCCAGGACCTGGACGAATTGATGGAGGTCGCAGACCGGTTCACGGCGCTGAACGAGGGGCGCCTGGCGGACCCGGTGCCGACCCGCGGGCTGACAGTAGAGGACATCGGATTGATGATGGGCGGCATTTCAGGTGACATGACAGATGACACAGCGGAGGGTGCAGCATGATCCGATTGGAAAAACGCCCCTCGCCGTCGCGGTTCTGGGCCACGGCAACGCCAATTCTGGCGGTGATTGCAACAATGATCGCGGGCGGCATCATGTTCGCGCTGCTGGGCAAAGACCCGCTTGAGGCGATCCGCACCATATTTTGGGACCCCTTGTTTCACGAGACTTTCGGCCCCTATTCGCGCCCGCAGTTGTTGGTAAAAGCAGGCCCCTTGATCCTGATCGCTATCGGGCTGAGCCTGGGCTTTCGCGCCGGGATCTGGAACATCGGCGCCGAAGGCCAGTACATCGTCGGCGCGATCTGTGGCGCGGGTGTGGGTCTGGCGTTCTATCCGACTGACAGCGTGCTGCTGTTCCCCGCCATGGTGTTGGCTGGCGCGTTGGGCGGTTGGGCCTGGGCCATGATCCCGGGGCTGTTGAAGGTGAAATTCGGCACCAATGAAATCCTGGTCAGCCTGATGCTGGTCTATGTGGCGGAAAGCATGTTGGCGTCCGCCAGTCAGGGATTGCTGCGCAACCCCGAAGGCATGGGGTTCCCGGGCAGCCGCAATTTCAAGGAATTCCCGGCCGGTCACAACGCCGAAATCTTCACCAATTCCGGTATGCATTGGGGCGTGGTCGCGGCCTTTATCGCCGTCATTTTCGCCTATATTCTGTTGACCCGTCACATGCTGGGCTTTCAGGTGCGTCTGACCGGAGAGGCCCCCCGCGCCGCCAAATTCGCAGGTGTAAAGCCCGCCCGGCTGATCCTGTTCAGCCTGGGCGTTTCCGGTGCGCTGGCGGGCATGGCGGGCATGTTCGAGGTCACCGGCCCCGCCGGTCAGGTCAGCATTGACTTCAACTCGGGCTATGGGTTCACGGCGATCATCGTCGCGTTTCTGGGCCGCCTGAACCCAATCGGCATTCTGCTGGCCGGGCTGCTGATGGCATTGACGTATATTGGCGGCGAACTGGCACAACTGATGCTGGGCCTACCCGGCGCAGCGATCCAGATGTTTCAGGGCATGTTGTTGTTCTTCCTGCTGGCGATGGACGTCTTGTCGAATTACCGCGTCCGCTGGCTGCGCAAAGAGGTGACGTCATGAACCTGGACCAGATCAACCCGATCCTGCTGATTGCGTCCTTGATGGTGGCGGCCACGCCGATCCTGTTGGCGGCCATTGGCGAAACGGTGGTGGAAAAAGCAGGCGTTCTGAACCTGGGTGTCGAAGGCATGATGATCACCGGCGCTGTCGTAGGATTTGCCATTGGCGTGAATTCGGGCAGCCCCGCGTTGGGCTTTGTCGGTGCGGCGATTGCAGGCGCGGCACTGTCGATGCTGTTTGGCGTGCTGGTGTTGTATCTGCTGTCCAACCAGGTCGCCACGGGCCTGGGCCTGACCTTGTTCGGGCTGGGCCTGTCGGCGTTGATCGGTAAGCCCTATGAGGGCATGAAGGTGCCGACCTTGGCGAAATGGGACATTCCGCTGCTGTCCGATATTCCCGTGCTGGGGCCGATCCTGTTCCAGCATGACCCCATGGTGTACGTCAGCATCGGGTTGATTATGGCCGTCTGGTACGTGCTGAAATCCACCCGCGCCGGGCTGATCCTGCGCGCGGTGGGGGAAAACCACGATGCGGCCCACGCGCTGGGATACAAGGTCATCCGCGTGCGCCTGATGGCGATTGCCTTTGGTGGGGCCTGTGCCGGCCTGGGCGGGGCCTACATCAGCCTGGTGCGCGTCCCCCAATGGGTCGAAGGCATGACCGCCGGGGCCGGTTGGATCGCTCTGGCCATCGTCGTATTCGCCAGCTGGCGGCCCTGGCGGGTGCTGCTGGGTGCCTATCTGTTTGGCGGCATCACCGTGTTGCAGCTGAACCTGCAAGCGGCGGGGGTGCCCATTCCGGTCGAATACCTGTCGATGTCGCCCTATGTCATCACAATTCTGGTGTTGGTCCTGATCTCAACCCGTGGCAAACACGGCGCGCCGGGGTCTCTTGGCCGCATTTTCCATGCGTCGCACTAGAGGGCCCTGCGCGTGACACGACACGAGATCATCGAAATCCTGGATGGATACCACCCGCGCGTCGGCAATCGCGTGGCACTGGCCCTGTCCGGGCTGATCATTCTGTCGGCCATCGCGATTGCGGTGGAAACCCTGCCGGGCCTGCCTGAACCTTTGCACAGTGGGTTGTGGACGTTCGAATTGATCCTGCTGGGTGTCTTCACGTTGGAATACCTGTTGCGGCTGGCCTGTTCACCGCGCCCGCTGAAATATGCGGTCAGTTTCTGGGGATTGGTTGATCTGATGACCATCCTGCCCGCCATCGCCTTGCTGACCCCACAATGGCAGGTGGTGCGCGCCTTCCGCCTGATCCGCCTGGTGCGCCTGTTGAAACTGTTCCGCACAAGCCGCGCATTGACGCGTCTGGTCTATGCCTTTCACGAGGTGAAAGGCGAGCTGATGATCTTTGGCGTCACCACCGGGCTGATGCTCTATGTCGCCAGTGTCGGTATCTATATTTTCGAACATGACGCCCAGCCCGAGGCCTTTTCTTCGATCCCGATGAGCCTGTGGTGGGCAGTCGCCAGCTTTACCACCGTGGGATATGGTGATCTGGTGCCGATCACGGCGGGGGGGCGAATCTTTACAACCTTCGTTCTGTTCCTGGGGCTGGGCATCATCGCCGTGCCCTCGGCCATCGTTACCACCGCGCTGCTGGACGCAGAAAGCCACATGCGCGACGACAAATCAAAACCTGCTGAAACCATTAAGGGAGATTAATATGCGTTCAGTGAAAACACTTCTGGCCACTGCGGCCTTGGCCGTGGGCTTTGCGGGGGCTGCCGCCGCCGAAGACCCGACCAAAGTCGGCTTTATCTTTGTAGGCCCCGTCGGTGACGGCGGTTGGACCTATGAACACAACCAAGGCCGCCTGGCCGTCGAAGACCATTTCGGCGACGCGGTGGAAACCGTGTTTCAGGAAAGCGTACCCGAAGGCGCCGACGCCGAACGCGCCATCACGCAGATGGCGTTGGCCGGGGCTGATCTGATCTTTACCACCTCGTTTGGCTACATGGACCCGACCCTTGCGGTTGCGGCCAAATTCCCGGACGTGAAATTCGAACACGCCACCGGTTACAAACAATCCGACAACGTGTCGGTCTATTCCGCCCGTTTCTATGAAGGTCGTGCGGTTCAGGGCACCATCGCCGGTCACATGACGAAATCCAACATCGTTGGCTATATCGCGTCTTTCCCGATCCCCGAGGTTATCCGGGGTATCAACGCCGCCTATATCCACGCCAAGAAGGTGAACCCGGACGTCCAGTTCAAGATCATCTGGGCCTATACTTGGTTTGACCCGGCAAAAGAAGCCGACGCCGCCAAGGCGTTGATCGAACAGGGCGCCGACGTGATCCTGCAACACACCGATTCCACCGCGCCCCAGGCTGCGGCACAGGAAGCGGGCAACGTGATCACCTTTGGTCAGGCCTCCGACATGGCCGATTATGGCCCGATGCCGCGCGTCAGCTCGATCATCGACAACTGGTCGCCCTATTACATCGCCCGCACCCAGGCGGTGATTGACGGCACCTGGTCCAGCGTTTCGACCTGGGACGGCATTGGCGCTGGCATGGTTGGCATTGGCGACATTTCCGACGCGGTTCCTGCCGAGGTGAAAGCCGAAGCCGAAGCCCTGCGCGACGCACTGGCTGCGGGCGAATACCACGCCTTTACCGGCCCGCTGACCAAGCAGGACGGCAGCGCATGGCTGGCAGATGGCGAGGTCGCCGATGACGGCACGCTGGCTGGCATGAACTTCTATGTCCAAGGCATCGACGGCGAAATCCCGCAGTAAGCTGCTCCGGACATGACAACGAAAGGCCCCGCCACGCGGGGCCTTTTTGTCTGCGGCAGGATGACGCGACGGACCCACGCACCCCAGCCGTTAAAGGGTCATATGTTATCTCATGAACCAGGAGGCCCCCTCATGAAACGCGCTCTGACACTTACCTCTGCCATCGTCCTTGCCCTGTCCCTGCCCGCTCTGGCGCAGAACGGTGTGCCCGGCGAACATTTCATCACCAACTGGGATCTGGACGAAAGCGGCGGCGTCACGCTGGAAGAAGCCCGCGAACGGCGCGGCGACATCTTCTATACTTTTGATGCCGATGAAGATGGCATTCTGAACGACGAAGAATACGCCATGTTTGACGAGGCCCGCGAGGCCGACATGCAAAACAACGGCATGGGACGGGGCGTTGGCGGTCAAGGTCAAGGTCAAGGTCGCGGCATGGGCCAAGGCATGGGCAAACAACAGGGCAAAGGTCAACAAGGTCAGGGGCGTGGTATGGGCCGAGGCTGGGGCCAAGGTGGGGGCATTGGTCAGGGCATTGGTCAGGGCATAGCCCCAAGCGCTGCCCCCGGTGAACACGGCGCCGCCACCGCAATGATGCGCCAAAACGCTGACACAAATGGCGACGGCACCGTGACGCAAGAAGAATTCGTTGCAGGCACCGACGCCTGGTTCACCCGCCAGGACCGCAACGGGGACGGCACCATCACAACCGAAGATTTCATGCGCCGCAACTGACGCAAGAAAAAGATCGGCCCCGCGCACGCGGGGCCTTTCCCTTTGCGCAAGCCCATGCCAATTTCGCGCCATGTTGACTGATTTGCAGACCCTTTCCGGCGACCCGTTATCACGCCTCTCTTTCGGCACCATGCAGTTTGGTGGACAGGCGGACGAACCCGTCAGTCGCGCCATGTATGGTGCCTGTCGCGAGGCCGGGATCAACCTGTTCGACACCGCGCACGGATACACCGATGGCGCGGCCGAAAAGCTGTTGGGCCAGTTCGCCCGCACGGAACGCGACAAGCTCTTTATCGCCACCAAGGCGGGCTATACCGGCGGGGCGGGGCGTACGAACCTACGCCGCCAGTTCGACATCAGCCGCAAGCGGTTGGGCATGGATCAGGTCGACCTGCTGTATATCCACCGCTGGGATCCCGACACGCCGCTGGCCGAAACGATGGAAGCCCTGGCCCAGCTGCGCGCCGAAGGTTTGATCCGCCACGCGGGCCTGTCCAATTTCGCGGCCTGGCAGGCGATGAAAGCCGCCGATATCGCGCAGGAATTCGACCTGCCCATCGCCATGTTACAGCCAATGTATAATCTGGTGAAACGCCAGGCCGAGGTTGAAATCCTGCCCATGGCGGTCTCGGAAGGCTTTGCCGTCACGCCCTATTCGCCACTGGGCGGTGGGCTGTTGACCGGAAAATACGCCCGCGCGGCCGCCAAGGGGCGTCTGGTCGAAGACCCCCGTTATGGCGAACGGTATGGCCAAAGCTGGATGCATCAGACCGGGCGCGAATTGAACGCGCTGGCTGGCCAGCTGGGCACACATGCGGCCACATTGGCGGTCGCCTGGGTGGCGCGCCATCCGGCCATCACCGCCCCGATCATTTCCGCCCGCGACCCCGGCCAGTTGGCGCCATCGCTGGCGGCGCTACGCTTTGACATGGATGACGCGCTGTATGCGCGCGTCACGGCCCTGTCCCAAACCCCTCCCCCGGCCACGGACCGTCTGGAGGAAGCATGAACGACTTTATCGTCATTGGCGGCGGCATCGCCGGAACCGCAGCGGGCGCACGCCTGTCCGAGCTGGGCCGCGTGACGCTGTTGGAAAGCGAAAGCGCGCTGGGATACCACGCCTCGGGCCGATCGGCGGCGCTGTTTGAACAATATTACGGTCTGCCCTCGACGCGGGCCCTGTCGGCGGCCTCGCGCGACTATCACATGACCGCGAATGGCGGCGTGCTGTCGCCGCGCGGCTTGATGCTGGTCGGTGGCCCTGACCGCGAAGACGTGTTCGACGCGGACCGCAAGACCATGAACCTTGAACCGATGAGCATGGATGACGCCCGCGCCATGGTGCCAATTCTATCGCCCGAAAAGGTCACCCGCGCCGCCTATCGCGATGACGTCTGGGACATCGACACCGATCTGTTGATCCAGAACTTTGCCCGCGACATCCGGGCGAATGGCCAGGTCATCACTGGCGCCCCGGTTCAGGCCATCACGCGCACGCCAACTGGCTGGCACGTCACCGCCAAAGGTCAGGTGTATGAGGCCAAGACACTGGTCAACGCTGCCGGAGCTTGGGTAGACGAGATTGCGAAACTGGCCGGGATCACGCCGCTGGGCATCCAGCCCTATCGCCGTTCGATGGCCCGCATTCCCGCCCCAGGGGATCATGACATTTCGACCTGGCCGATGATCTTTGCCTCAGGCGATGCATGGTATGCCAAGCCCGACGCAGGCGCCTTGCTGGTGTCACCCAGCGAAGAGGACCCGATGCCCCCCCATGACGCCTGGGCCGATGATATGGTCCTGGCCGAAGGGTTGGCGCGCTATGAGGACATGGTCAGCGAACCGGTCACACGCATGATTTCCAGCTGGGCCGGTCTGCGCAGCTTTGCCCCCGACCGCAACCTGGTGATCGGACCATCGGTGCAGGACCCCGGTTTTGTCTGGATGGCAGGCCAGGGCGGCTATGGTTTTCAAACCGCGCCTGCGGCCTCGCAATTGCTGGCCGACCTTGTGGGCGGACGCCAAAGCGTGCTGGATGCCCGCACCATCGCCGCCCTCAGGCCGGATCGCTTCGCCTGACCACACGAAAACTTCGTCCCGTTCAGCCGCGGCGCACCGCTTTGACGACTTCCGGCACGATGACCAGGGGCGCGGCCAACAGCGCAATGATCTGCCAGTGTTCCAGCGCCAGAGCCTCGGTGTGCAGCAACAGTTGCAGCGGGGGCCAATAGACCGCCGCCAATTGCGCCGCAACCATCAGGACAAGCGCCCCGATCAACAGCGGATTGGACAGCCAGCCGATGCGAAAATTCGTCGCGTGAAAACTGCGGAAGGCAAAGACGCTGACCTTTTCAAACAGCACCATCGCCGTGAAGGCCGCCGTGCGCGCCACATTTTCCCCCATTGGCAGGAAATGATAAAAAATCCAAAGGCTTGCCGCGCCCGTATAGCTGCCAAACAGCAGGATCATCAGCAGGCCCGTCCGCCCGACAACGTTCTCACCCTTTTGGCGGGGTGGGCGTTTCATCAGACCGGGGCTGGCTTTCTCCAGGCCCAGCGCGACGGCGGTGATACCATCCGTGATAAGGTTCATCCACAGGATCTGTGTCGCCAGGAAAATCAACGGCCCGCCAATCAGGATATTGGCCAGCAGCGCGATCACCTCGCCTGCATTTGACGACAACAAATAGCGCACGAATTTGCGCACGTTGTCGAATTGGCGCCGCCCTTCGCGGATGGCGCGCACGATGGTGGAGAAATCATCATCCAGCAGCACCAGATCGGACGCATCACGCGCCACATCGGTGCCGCGCATCCCCATGGCCACGCCGATATCGGCCTGTTTCAAGGCGGGTGCGTCATTCACCCCGTCGCCCGTCATGGCCACGATCTGTCCCAGTGATTGCAGCGCATTGACGATGCGCATCTTGTGGGCAGGGGCCGTGCGCGCAAACAAAACCTGCCCGCGCAGGGCCTCGATCAAATCGTCATCCGACATCTTTTCAACATCGGCGCCGGTCAGCACGCGGTCGATCTTTAAGCCGATCATTTCCCCCACAGCGCGCGCTGTGGCGACCCCGTCACCGGTGATCAGGATCACGCGAATACCCGCATTCTGCGCGCCCTTGATCGCGGCTTTCACCTCAGAGCGCGGCGGGTCCATCAGCCCGACAAAGCCCAGGAAGTCCAGCTGATCTTCGTCCACCGGCGGAGCCATGTCCGGCTGCACGCGGCGGGCCAAAGCGATAACACGCTGACCTTGGCCCGCAATCGCCTCATAGGCCGCCATAACCCGTGCGCGCGTCGCGTCATCCAGCGGCACGGATTGCCCACCCTGTCGCGCCGTGACACAGCGTTCAACGATCCGTTCGGGCGCACCTTTCACATGCAACACCCATTCGCCATGGCTGCTTTTGCCGCATCTCGCCAGCACTGACATGCGTTTTCGTTCAGAGGAAAACGGCAGTTCGTGCAGGACTGCACCGGGGTCTGGCAGCGGGCACCAGCCCTTATAGGCCAGCGTCACCAACGCCCCTTCGGTGGGAGAGCCAACCATGCGCCAGCCTTCGTCATCCTGACTGAGCGAGGCATGATTGCAAACAATCGCGGTTTCCAGCAGATCGGCCAAATCACCGTCATCGGCCGCGCGCACCTGTGCGCCATTCCGGGTGATATGCCCGGCCGGATCATAGCCCCCGCCAGTGACCTCATACTCATGGTCCAACGTCCAAACATGGGTGGCCGTCATCTTGTCTTCGGTCAATGTTCCGGTCTTGTCAGTGCAAATGACCGAAGCCGCGCCCAGGGTTTCCACCGCCTGCAAACGCCGGGCCAAGGCGTTGCGCCGCACCATCGCATTTGCGCCCAGCGCCAGGGTGATTGTCACCACAGCCGGCAGGCCTTCGGGCACGATGGCCACCGCCAGCGACAGCGCGGTCAGGAACATCTCTTGGACGCCATGGCCGGTCCAGATGCCCGCTGCTGCGACCAGCGCCCCGATCGAAATGGCAGCCACCGCCAATTGCCGCGCCAGCTGTCCCAGCGCGCGTTGCAGGTTCGTCACTTTTTCGCCAACCGACGTGGTTAACGTGGCAATCTGCCCAAACGAGGTCGCCTGACCGGTGGCCGTAACATTGCCTTCGGCCCGTCCCTCGACCACCGAAGTGCCCATGAACAGCGGGTCATTATCCGACTTGGAAACCGGAAAACTTTCGCCCGTCAGCGCGCTTTCATCGACATGCAGCTGGATGGCCGCCACCAGGGCGATATCGGCCGGGATCTTGTCGCCCGCCGCCAGCAACACCAGATCCCCCGGCACGACATCGCGCGTATCTATCACCTGTTCGCGCCCATCCCGCATCACCCGCGTGGTGGTTGCCAGCATCGAGCGCAACGCCTCCAGCGCGTTTTCGGCCTGCCATTCCTGCACGAACCCAAGGGTGCCGTTCAGAACGACGACCAAGCCGATGGCGACGGCATCAACCACCTCGCCAACAGCCAAGGCAATGGCGGCCGCCGCAATCAGGATCAGCACCAGAAGACCCGAGAACTGTCGCAGCAAAATGATCAGCGGCGACACGCGCTTGGCTTCGGCCAAGGCATTCGGGCCATGTTCGGTCAAAAGTCTGTTGGCCTCGACCGAGGTCAGGCCTTTGGGATCAGTCATTGTCATAGGCTCACTTTGCGCATTCTGGGGCAGGTCACCATGATTCAAGACAAATGGCAAAATAGATCAAATGCAAACCGTCCCAGTCTATTGAAAG
>DFBF01000138.1:0-3147 GCA_002367285.1 Rhodobacteraceae bacterium UBA3087
ACCGCCGCGGCAAGCCACGCGCGTGCTGTCGCGGCATTGGTCATGGTTTCGATGGTCGTGAAGGTTTTTGAGGCCACAATCACCAGCGTTGTCGCCGGGTCCAGCCCCGCCAAAACATCGTGGATATGCGCGCCATCGACGTTTGAGACGAAATGGCACCGTGGCCCGTCATGATAGGGCGCCAGCGCCAGACAGGCCATCGCAGGGCCAAGATCCGAGCCACCGATGCCGATGTTCACCACGTCCGTGAACCGCGCGCCACCGGGTGCCGTCAGCGTCCCGGACCGGACGGATTTCGCGAAAGCCTCCATCCGATCCAGCGTGTCGTGAACGCCCGGCAAAACATCTTTGCCGTCGACCAAAACCGGATCAGGACCGGGATTTCGCAACGCCGTATGCAGGACCGCGCGCCCCTCGGTCGCATTGATTTTATCGCCGCGAAACATGGCCGCGCGCTTGGCGACAACATCAGTTTCGTCAACCAGGTTCAGCAGCAATTCCAGGGCCTTGGCGTCAATATTGGTCTTGGACCAGTCAAACAGCATGCCACAGGCGCGGGTTGAAAAGACCCCTGCCCGGTCGGCATCGAACAATCCGGCGATTGAACGATCCTTCACCGCAGCCTGATGGTGTTTCAACTGGTCCCAGGTCATATCCGTCCTACTCTGCCCATTATTCGGCCCAGTGCACCGTCAGATCACGCAGAAAGGCAGCGATGGGCGCATCATGGGGCTTTTGTTTCTGTGCCTGCTCCAGCGCTGTGCGCTTGTCCGGCCCAAGGATCAACAGGTGCTTTGCCATGGCGCCGTTCAGCACGGGTTCGCTGAGCGTCACGCGCGGCTCGGGCGCACCGGGTGCACGCATTGCAACGATGGGCGGCGCGTTGGGCGACAGGGCCGCGTCCAGCTTGTCCGCACCTGGAAAGATCGAGGCTGTGTGCTTGTCCGTGCCCATGCCCAGCAACACCAGCGTCAGGGGCGAGATTGCGCGAATGCCACCTTCGAGCGCGCCCAGGCTTTCCTCGGGCGTGTCCGTCGGTGCATAGAGCGGCACCAGGTTGGCCGCCGCCGCTTTGTCGCGCAACAGCCGTTCGCGCAGCAGGCGCGTGTTCGATCGGTCGCTGTCCTCGGGCACCCAACGCTCATCGGTCAACACAATATCAACCCGTGACCAATCCAGGTCTACTGAACACAGGTCGTCAAAAATCGGCCCCGGCGTGGTGCCGCCCGGCACGGCAATCGACGCGCGCTCCTCGTGCTGCAAGGTTGCGGTGATGGTGTTCGAGATTTCATCGACCAGGCCCAGCACCAGCAAGTCCCGATCCGGATAGTCCTTGATAATCATTCGCGTAGCTCCCTCCAACGGCGACCGTCTCGGTGCAACAGGATAAGCGCGTCTTCGGGTCCCGTCGAGCCGGGATCATAGAGGTGCGGCCGATCTTCGCGCTTGGTCCAGTTTTCGATGATCGGATCGGTCCAGGCCCAGGCGGCCTCGACTTCGTCACCGCGCATGAACAAGGTCTGGTTTCCGCGGATCACATCCATGATAAGACGCTCGTAAGCATCTGGAACATCAGCAACTTCTTCGCCCAAAGCCTCGGCAAAGGTCATGTCCAACGGCACGTCAATCAGGCGCATACCGCCGGGTCCGGGTTCCTTAATGGTGACGCGCAGATCCATACCTTCGTTAGGTTGCAGGCGGATCGACAGCTCATTCGCACTTTGCCCCGTGTCGCTTTCAAAAATCGAATGCGGCGGTTCCTTAAAGCGCACGACGATCTCGCTCATCCGCGCCTTCATTCGCTTGCCAGTGCGCAGATAAAAATCGGTGCCATTCCATCGCCAGTTGGCGATGTGGACGCGCATGGCAATGAAGCTTTCGGTCAGGCTGTCGGGGTTTCCTGCGTCCTCGACATAGGACGCGCCATCGGCACCAGCCCCGTATTGACCCCGCACAATGTCATCCGGGTGAACCGGGTCCAACGCTCTGATAACCTTTAGCTTTTCATCGCGCACCGCATCGGGGTCAAACTTTGCTGGCGGCTCCATCGCCGTCAGGCACAACAGTTGCATCAGGTGGTTTTGCACCATGTCGCGCATCGCGCCTGACTTGTCATAATAGGCCCCGCGCCCATCCACCCCGACGGTTTCCGCCACTGTGATCTGAATATGATCGACGTATTGCGCATTCCAGAGCGGTTCAAACAGCATGTTGCCAAACCGCACTGCCATCAGATTCTGAACCGTTTCTTTGCCCAGATAATGGTCGATGCGATAGATCTGTGTTTCGTCGAAATGCTTGGCCAGCGTTTCGTTCAAATCACGCGCGGTTTCCAGATTGTGACCAAAGGGTTTTTCCACCACGATCCGCGCCGCCGGCCCGGCGATCTTGTATTTGTGCAAGCGGTTGGCAAGGTCCCCAAACAGGCTGGGCCCGACCGAGAAATAGAACGCCTGCACCACGTCATGGCGGACAATCTTGGCCAGATCCTTCCAGCCCCCCGTGCCCAATGCGTCAACGGGCACATAGTGCAGATGCGCAAGAAAATCCTTTAAAACCTTGGGGTCGCACTTGCGTTCGGACACGAATTCTTTGACCGCCTCGGCGACAAACGCGCGAAAGCCGGCGTCGTCCATCTCGGACCGCGCCGCACCGATGATGCGCGCGCCTTCGGGCATCTGCCCAGACCAGAATCGGCGGTAAAGACCCGGCAGGATCTTGCGGCGGGCCAGATCCCCTGTGCCACCAAAGATGACCAGATCGAAGGGATCGACAGGGATGACGCGGGCTACCATGGGGCCTCCGGGGGTTCGTTAGCGCTAACGGCGCCCTTCTAGCGCCGCTTCGTTCACAAGTCTAGCACCCATCTGTGACATCACAACCGCGTCAGGCCAAAGATCGGGGGTTTTCTGAAAGGTTTCGGCAGCTTAGGTCTGGTCCGATAGACGACAGGAGACGGCATGGATCAGCGGATCGAGATGGCAAACCAGGGCAAATTTCTGGATGAAATGGTGACGGCGGACGGGTCGCAACGCGCGACGGTGACGCTGCGTGCACCCCAGACGTTGTGGTTCAACACGGGCACTTTGTGCAATATCACCTGCGTGAATTGTTACATCGAAAGTTCGCCGACCAATGACCGGCTGA
>DFBF01000138.1:3202-3442 GCA_002367285.1 Rhodobacteraceae bacterium UBA3087
CTGGCCAGTCCGCGAAATCGGCTTCACGGGTGGCGAGCCGTTCATGAACCCGGATATCTGCGATATGGCCCGCGTGGCGTTGCGCCGTGGCTATGAGGTGCTGATTCTGACCAATGCCATGCGCCCGATGATGCGCCGCAATGTTCAAATGCAACTATCTGATCTGATTGACGAATTCGGCGATAAGTTGACGCTGCGCATCTCGCTTGATCATTGGCGTGCGGCGCAGCATGATGAAAT
>DFBF01000255.1 GCA_002367285.1 Rhodobacteraceae bacterium UBA3087
TCCAACAGCTGCATCGAGCTGTGATACTCGCCATGTGGTTGCGCCACGCCACCGGCCAGCAACAGCGCCTGTTTCACGTCCGCTTCGCCTTGATACCGCGCGATCCAGTCGGCCAGCATGGCCTGATCCTTGATGATGCGGGCCGGGAAATGCGGCATGACCGGAAAGCCGTCGTCATTCAGACGCTTGGCGGTTTCGACCATTTCTTCGATCGGCGTGCCGTCGATATGGGCGATGTAGACGCGGGTGCCTTCGGGCAGAAGGGCGCGGAAATCGTCAACCTTGGCGGCCGTGCGCGGCATCACCTCGATCGAATAGCCTTTCAGAAAAGCCTCGACCTCAGGGGTGACGGTGGGCGCACCCGCAGGTGCCTTTTTCTTGAAGTTCAACAGCGCCATGGCTGCCTCCCATATGCGTGGCGGGGTCATTCCCGGCCGTCGTTGGCGATCAGCGATTTCAGGCGCTCTTGGTCGTATTCCGTGTCGATGCGGGCGGCTTCGGCCTGGGCGACCGCGTCCTGATCACCATCGACCGGATAGGGCGTGGCTTTGCGCCATTCGGCCAGGTATGCATCCGTGCCCGCCGCGCCGCTTTTCATGGCAGCCCGATCGATGGCCTGTTCAAAGCGTTCGGGAAGAATGACCTTGGCGCCACGGCGGCCTTTGCCCACGATGACCTGGGCTGGCATGTCGCGCCAGTAAACGATGGTAACGTCAGGCATGGTGATTCCTCATCTCCTCGTTCTTTTGTTTTAATCACGCAGCGCGCCAACGCGCGGGCGAATTTCGACATCGTTTGGGCGCGATGCGACACGCCAGCCCTTCGATAGCGTCGCAATCGAGGCGCGGCCACTGCTCAGGGTGTGAAAACTTCTCATGAAGATTATTCGTTTACCTTGCCGGTGCCGGGCGGGTATCATGGGTGAAACAAGAAAGACTTGCCGTGGTCGTCGTCGTCCCCACCTATAAGATCGCCTATATGGCCATTCCCAAGGCCGCCTGTTCGTCGGTCAAGGCGGCCCTTGCGCGCATTGACCCCGATGTGACCATCCCACCCGAGGCCGCAACCGATTTTCAGGTCTGGCACAGGATTTATCCCACCCGACGCTATAACAAGAACCGCTGGCAGTCCTATCGTGACCCGGAATGGTTCAGCTTTACCGTGGTGCGCGACCCGGCCAAACGGCTGATGGCGGCCTATACGAACCGGGTGGTTGAACTGCGCGAGCTGCACAATTCGCGCAGGCTGCAACGCGGTGATTTTGATCTGCCGATGGATCCGGACCCGGATTTCTTTTTCCAGCACCTGGATGAGTATCGCGAAGCGTCGTCGTCGGTCAAACACCACACATTCCTGACCTCGGCCTTTACCGGGCCACTGCCGTGGAAATTCACCAAGGTCTATCGCACCCAAGACCTGGGCGATCTGGCCAGGGATCTGTCAGACCGGGTGGGGCAGGGCGTTGTGATCCCGCGCGAAAATGCGTCGACCACGCGGCTGGATGTGCGTGATTTGTCGGACAAGACCAAGGACGCGCTGCGGCCCCGGTTCGAACGCGACTATGCCCATCTGGCCGAGTTCTATGACAACCCTCTGGCCTAGTTGTTTGCATAAGCTCGACCCAAGACCACAAATACCGCGCTGGCCGCTTGCGCATGGGGGGCTTGCCGCCTAAGTTGGGGATAACTCGAAATGGAGGGCGTGATCATGGCGCCCAAGCGTCCCAATGGTGCGGGCGCGTTCCCGAAACCGGTTGAGCCCCCCGCGCCTGACCAGATTGATCCCGTGAGCCTGTACGCCGCGTTGGATCTTGGCACGAACAGTTGCCGTATGCTGATTGCCCAACCGAAGGGCAGTCAGTTTCACGTCGTGGACAGCTTTTCGAAATCCGTACAGTTGGGGCATGGGCTGGAAGGCTCGGGTCGTTTGTCGCGGGCCTCTATTGGCCGGACCATTCAGGCGCTGAAAATCTGTCAGCGCAAGCTGCGCAAACACAATGTCACCAATATGCGGCTGGTTGCGACCGAAGCCTGTCGGCGCGCCAAGAACGGCCGCGATTTCATGCGTCTGGTGCGGCGTGAAACCGGGCTGAGCCTGGATATCATCAAACCCGAAGAAGAGGCGCGGCTGGCCGTGATCTCTTGTGCGCCGCTGGTGTCGATGAAGACCGAACAGCTGTTGGTGGTGGATATCGGCGGGGGGTCGACCGAACTGGTCTGGATCGACCTGTCTAATGTGCCGCCTGTTGAGCGCGCCCGCGCGATCATGCGGATGCGCGGCGGGTTGATGGATGATCCGGGACCCTTCCCGGCGGCGCGGGTTGTCGACTGGATTTCCGTGCCGCTGGGTGTTGCGACGCTGCGCGAACAGTTTGACGACGTGAAAGAAGACGGCGCGCGGTTTGCGCTGATGTCGTGTTTCTTCGAAGAACAACTGGAGGGGTTCTTGCCCTTCCACGGCGACCATGTGCGTGACGGGTTTCAGATCATCGGCACCTCCGGCACGGTGACCACGGTGGCGGCAACGCATCTGGGCCTGAAACGCTATGATCGCAACAAGGTCGATGGTCTGCGGATGAGTTCGGACCAGATTGATGCGGTGATCCGGTCGTATCTGGAGCTGGGACCGCAGGGGCGGCGCGCCGATCCG
>DFBF01000226.1:0-6114 GCA_002367285.1 Rhodobacteraceae bacterium UBA3087
GCCTCGACCACCTCGGGTTCGACATGGTTGGACAGGTGACGGCCGGTCTGGGGTGTGGGCATCTTGCGCCAGCGGTCCTCGACCTCTTTTTCCTTGGCCAGGGTGTTGTGGACGCGGGCAAACAGTTTCACGTTTTCGCCAAAGACGCGGGCCAGCTCGTGGCTGGCGGCCTCGCGTTTTGTCCCATCCGGGTCGGTCAGGAAATTCAGGCAGGCTTCGAGGTTCATCTCCTCGCCCTCAACCGTAAACATCAGCCCGGCGATGGTTTCGTCAAACAGCTTGTTCCAGGCGGCGGCGCCGACGGTGGACTGGTCGTGCAGAAATTTCTCCAGCTCATCGGACAGCTGATAGGGGCGCATCGCGCGCAGCCGGTCAAAAATCGGTTTATACCGTGCCAGATCGGCGTTCGAGCCAAACAGCGCGTCCAGTGCTGCGTCGTCGATCCGGTTCACTTCCAGGCTGAAGAAGACCAAAACAGCGGTGTAATCGGTGATCTGTTCCTGACAGTTTTGCAAAAACTGCGCGCGGTCGGCATCCATTGTGTTCTGGTAATAGCGCAAGCCAGCAAAGGACATGATGCGCCCAGCGATAAGGTCGATCTGTTCGTATTCGTGTATGCATTTCAGCATCGCGGCCGCGTCGAGATCGGCCAGCTTGCCCTCATAGGTGCCCGCGAATTCGGCACAGGCGCCTTCCAACCAAGCCAGATCGCGGGTCAGTTCCGGTGCGTCCTGATCGGCATACAGGTCCGTCAGGTCCCATTCGGGCAGATCGCCCAGGGCATCGCCCCCGGCTGTGGCATTGGCGTCGAAAACAGGAAGATTGCGCATGGGGCCTCCGAGAATAAGCGTTGGCTCAGACATAGGGTGCGGGCCGGACGGTTGCAATCGCTCTCGCCACAGAGAAGCGGTGCAAAATCGGAGGAATGCAAAATGATTTTTTGGTGCTGGCGAAACAGGGGCGCCAAGGCGGGCTCAGCCCATATAGCGCGCCAACCAGATCGAATGGCCAAAACAGTCGGGATCTTCTGGCGTGAAGGAAATCGGCGCAAAGCCGCTGTCGATCAACAGCTTGCGGTATTCGTCCGGCGACAGGCTAGCGTGAAAGACGCTTTCGCCCTCAACCGTGCCAATCGCTTCGCCTTCGGCCGGGCCAGAGGTGAACATCAGCACCGCGCGCGGCGCGGCGTGGGTGGCAAAGGTTGCAAACATGGTGCGTTGATCATCGGCGGACAGGTGGAAAAAGCTGTTCCAGGCCAGCACGGCATCGAATTTTTCACCCAGATCCAGCCCGCGCATATCGCCATGAACGGCGCGGGCCTGGGGCAGGTTGCGTTGAAACAGCGCGACCATGGCTTCGGCCCCGTCAACACCGGTCACCTCGCAGCGTCGATCCACCAGATAGGTCGCGATGGGTCGGCCCGGGCCGCACCCCAGGTCCAGCACCTTGCGGGCCGGGCGGCGGGCGGGCGCATGGCTCAGCATCTTGTCCAGCCATTTGCGTTCAAACAGGCTGCGGTTGCGGGCGCGGTCAAAGCCGTCGGCCACGCGCTCATAGGTCTCAAGGATCATGTCTGGGCTGCTCATGCGCCACCCCTATCAGGCGGGGGTGTGCCGACAAGCCAGAAACGCGCGACGCGTCGAAAAGCGGCGTGAAAACGCCGAATATCACGTGATGGGGTTTTGACCCCCTCTCATCGACCCGATATAGGGGGGCACACTGTTGTTCACGGGGGCGCGCGTGGTCCGTTTTATCCTAGGCTTTTTTGGCTCGATCTTCACATGGATCACCATGTCCGTTTTCATGGGCGCGTTAATCGTGGGCGGGATCTTTTGGACCTATTCGCTGGATCTGCCCAGCCACGAACAGCTGTCCAGCTATACGCCCGCAACGATCAGCCGGGTGTATTCCGGCGAAGGCCGCTTGATGGACGAATTCGCCCGCGAACGCCGCCTTTACACGCCGCCTGAGCAAATTCCGCCGCTGGTGAAATACGCTTTCATCTCGGCCGAAGACAAGAATTTCTACTCCCATGCCGGGTTCGATCTGCGTGGCATGGTGGCGGCGGCGATCGACGCCATGCAGGGGGGGCGCCTGCGCGGGGCCTCGACCATTCCGCAACAGGTGGTAAAGAACTTCCTGCTGTCCTCGGACCGCAAGGCGGAACGCAAGATCAAGGAACTGATTCTGTCGGTGCGGCTGGAAAGCGCGCTGTCCAAGGATGAAATCCTGGCGCTGTATCTGAACGAAATCGACCTGGGTGTGCGCAGTTTCGGCGTCGCCGCCGCCGCCCAAAGCTATTTCAACAAGCTGCTCGAGGATCTGACACCCGAAGAGGCCGCGTTCCTGGCGATCCACCCCAAGGCGCCCTACAGCTATAATCCCGCCAAGAATTATGACGAGGCGCTGAAGCGGCGCAACTATGTGTTGGAGGAGATGTTCGAGAACGGATATCTGGACCGCGCCGCTTATGAACAGGCCGTCGCGACGCCGATCCGCACGGTGCAGACTGGCGATATTGCCTCGTTCCGCTCGACCATGCCGTCACGCGATTATTTCAGCGATGAAATCCGCCGCCAGCTGTCGCGCAACTTTGGTGAAGACGAATTCTTCAATGGCGGGCTGTCGATCCGCGCCACCGTGGACCCGGAATTGCAGCTGGAGGCGGCGGCATCTCTGCGCGCGGGCCTTGAGAAATACGACCGGGGCAGGGGCGTCTGGCGCCCGACTGAAATCACGCTGAGCGACGCACAGCGCAGTGATGAGGCCACCTGGCGCGCCGCGCTTGCCGACACCGACATGCCGCGTGACATCGCGGGTTGGCACGTGGCGGTGGTGCTTGAAGTCGGCGCAAAAGACGCGCGTATCGGTATTGAAGGCGTTGAAAACGACGAAGACGGCCACTGGATTCCGGCCAAGGACGTGACCTGGGCCGGGCGCTATGATACCGAAAGTGACAGCGTCGGGCGCAAGGCGCGCGTGGCGGGTGATCTGTTGCGCATCGGCGACGTGGTGCATGTGCGCGCCATGACCAAGGACAGTGACGGCAGCTTTATCCGCTGGACGCTGCGTCAGGTGCCGCTGGTTCAGGGCGGCTTTATGGCGATGGATGTGAACACCGGCCGGGTGATCGCCATGCAGGGTGGGTTCAGCTATCAGCATTCGGTGTTCAACCGCGCGACACAGGCGACCCGCCAGCCTGGGTCCAGCTTCAAACCCTTCGTCTATGCCGCCGCGCTGGACAGCGGGTTTTCCCCGGCGACGATCATCATTGATGCGCCGATCGAGGTGGATACGGGTGCAGGGATCTGGCGTCCGCAGAATGCGTCGCGACAGTTCTATGGCCCCACGCCCCTGCGCACCGGCATTGAACGGTCCCGAAACCTGATGACCGTGCGCCTGGCGCAGGAAATCGGCATGGATGTCGTGGCCGGATATGCCGAACGCTTTGGCGTTTATGACCGCATGAACCCGTTCCTGGCCAACGCGCTGGGGTCCGAGGAAACCACGCTGTTCCGCATGGTTGCGGCCTATGCGATGTTTGCCAATGGCGGCGAACGGGTCGAACCCACCCTGGTTGACCGGGTGCAGGACCGCTGGGGCCGCACGGTGTATCGTCATGACCAACGGACCTGTGTTGATTGCCAGACCGCCAGCCTTGCGGCTGGTCTGGGTCCGCGCATCACAACGGACCGTGAACGGGTAATGGATGCGATCACTGCCTATCAGCTGACCTCAATGATGCGCGGCGTGGTTACGCGCGGCACGGCATCACGCACCGTCAACCTGCCGGTGCCCACCGCGGGCAAGACCGGCACGACCAATGACGGCAAGGACGTGTGGTTCGTTGGCTTTACCTCGAATATCGTGGCTGGTTGTTACATCGGGTACGACCGTCCGCGCACCATGCCCGGCGCCTCGGGTGGTGGCATGTGTGGGCCGGTGTTTGATCAGTTCATGGAACGGGCCGTGAAGAAATACGGCGGCGGTGCCTTTGAAGTGCCCGAAGGTGGTCATTTCATCAAGATCGACCGGTTCACCGGCGCGCGTCTGCCTGACAGCGCCAGCGGCGACCACGTGGTGGCGGAATATTTCCGCGATGGCGAAGAGCCGCTGTTCGGCGTCATGTTCGACGGTGGCTTTGCGATGGGCGCCAACCTGCCCATGTTCGCCCCCGGCGAGACGACGGAAGCTTCCAGCGAAGTCGTCACCTCGACCGGACGCACCGTGGTTATCCCCGACAAAGCGGATTTTGGCAGCTTGAGCTCGGGCGGCCAGTACTGACGCTTCCTATACTGATGCGCATTGTACAGTCTTGCTGTGCAGCCTTGGAGTGTTGCCAAGGGGTTAAGGGGCTGATTTCACTTTTGGCACATTTTCGCCATTGTATTTCCAACCAATCAACCCTTATGTTCAACACAGGCGGTTCTGCGCAAATTCAACGCGCCCGCCCAAAAGTTTCGCTGCATTGACACCCAGCACGGCGCAATCCGCCGCAGGGGCCAGGCAGACCGAGAGGGCCGCAAGGCCAGAGATTGCCCGCACCTGACAACAGGCCGGGTCGTGAACAGGCCCCACAAGGGCCCGAATGGGTGCCGGAAATGGCACCGGAGAAGAAACGCGATGACGCGCGAGAGGTTCGAGCAAAACGAGATGGGGGTCCAAGGGCCCGCTTTATCCGTGCTGAACGCCGCAGCGTCTTTCGCCCTGACAAGTCACCCGAATTCCGATGTCTCTCCACCAAGGGGGGCGTCCGATTCAGGTGCGATTGGACAACATGGCAAAGAAGATGCTTATCGATGCCACCCACGCGGAAGAAACCCGCGTTGTGGTGGTCGACGGAAACAAAGTCGAAGAGTTTGATTTTGAATCCGAAAACAAACGCCAGCTGGCTGGCAATATTTACCTGGCAAAAGTCACCCGCGTAGAGCCGTCGCTCCAGGCGGCATTTGTGGACTATGGCGGAAATCGCCATGGCTTCCTGGCCTTTTCCGAAATCCACCCGGATTATTACCAGATCCCGGTTGCGGATCGCGAGGCCCTGCTGGCCGAAGAACGCGCCTATGCCAAGGCCCAGGCCGAAGAGGATGAGAAACCCAAATCCTCGCGTCGCCGCCGGTCGCGGTCGCGCCCCAAATCCAAGGCCGAAGAGGTCAAGTCCGAAGACGCTGTTGCCACCAAAGAGGTCGACACGGCCCCCGGCGGCATGGATGTCATCGACCTGAACGGCGCTGGCGAAGATCCGGTTGAGGGTCATTCGCCCATGGACCTGGTCGAAGAGACCCCGGTTGCCGATCCTGATGAGGTGAAGGCCGAGGCGGTCACCGAGCCCACGGCTGAAGCATCCGAGAAAGATGCACCTGCCCAAGAGGCTGCTGTCGAAGGTAAAGCTCCGGCTGCCGCAGAAGACACCTCGGAAGACAGCAAATCCGACGCCAAGTCCGACGACAGTGATGATGATGGCGACGAGGAAGACGACGAGGGCAAGCCTCTCGACGCCTCCGAAAAGGACGACCAGATTGAATCGGTCGCCGAAGAGGACATGGCCGAAGAAATTCGCCAGCCCCGCAAGCCGCGCGCCAAGAAATACCGCATCCAGGAAGTCATCAAGGTGCGTCAAATCCTGCTGGTGCAGGTCGTCAAGGAAGAACGTGGCAACAAGGGGGCCGCGCTGACCACTTACCTGTCGCTGGCCGGTCGGTACTGCGTGCTCATGCCCAACACCGCACGCGGTGGTGGCATCAGCCGCAAGATCACCAATGTCACCGACCGCAAGAAGTTGAAAGAAATCGCCGCTGAGATCGACGTGCCCGATGGCGCCGGTCTGATCGTGCGCACGGCAGGAGCCAAGCGCACGAAATCGGAAATCAAGCGCGACTATGAATACCTGCAACGCCTCTGGGAACAGATCCGCGCGCTGACGCTGAAATCCATCGCGCCCGCCAAGATCTATGAAGAAGGCAACCTGATCAAACGCTCGATCCGCGACCTGTATAACCGCGAGATTGACGAGGTGTTTGTCGAAGGTGATGTGGGCTATCGCACCGCCAAGGACTTCATGAAAATGATCATGCCGTCCCATGCCAAGAACGTGAAACACTATACCGACAGCCA
>DFBF01000226.1:6180-12251 GCA_002367285.1 Rhodobacteraceae bacterium UBA3087
AAATCCGGCGGCTATATCGTGATCGGTGTGACCGAAGCGCTGGTGGCGATTGACGTGAACTCGGGCCGGGCGACGAAAGAAAGCTCGATCGAGGAAACGGCGCTGAAGACCAACCTTGAAGCCTCGGATGAGGTGGCGCGGCAGTTGCGTCTGCGCGATCTCGCCGGTCTGATCGTCATCGACTATATCGACATGGAAGAACGCCGGAACAATGCGGCGGTTGAAAAGCGGTTCAAGGACCGCTTGAAGACCGATCGCGCGCGCATCCAGGTTGGCCGCATCTCGGGCTTTGGCCTGTTGGAAATGTCGCGTCAGCGTCTGCGTCCGGGCATGATCGAAGCAACGACCCAGCCCTGCAACCATTGTCACGGCACCGGTCTGATCCGCTCGGATGACAACCTGTCGCTGAACATCCTGCGTCAGCTGGAAGAAGAAGGCGTGCGTCGTCGATCACGCGAAGTGCTGTTGAAGGCGCCGTTGGGCATCGTCAACTTCCTGGTCAACAACAAACGCGAACACATCGCGCAGATCGAGGCCCGCTATGGCCTGTCGGTTCGCATCGAAGCCGATCCGTTCCTGATCTCGCCTGACTTCACGATTGAGAAGTTCAAGACCGCCACCCGGGCCGTGCCCGAAGTGGCCGCGCCGGTGGTCTCTGTCGATGCCATGCTGATGAGCGACATTGACGATGAGGTCAACGAGGTCGAAGAGGCCGAAGTGATCGAAACCCCTGAGGAAGGGGGCGAAGAGACGCCGAAGCCCAAGAAACGCCGTCGGCGTCGGCGGCGCCCGCGGTCACGCAACACGACGGGTGAAGAGGGTACGACCGAGGCAAATGCCGAGGGCAACACCGGGGAAAATCCTGAGGTAAATCCTGAGTCTGCCGAGACCACGGACAGCGCCGAAGCTGCACCTGCGGCTGAAGCAAGCGAAGACGCGGCTGCGGAAACGCCGGCCGGAGAGGTCAAGGACGAGAAGCCCAAGCGCACCCGTTCGCGGTCAAGCCGGTCGCGCACATCGGCCAAGAAGAAGGCCGAGGAGGCCGCAGCCGCCGAAGCAGACGCCGAAACCTCTGGCGATGCTGTTTCCGACGACAAGGCCGAAGAGCCGGCTGAGGAAAAGGTCGAGGAAAAGCCCAAGAAGGTGACACGGTCGCGCAGCCGGGCGAAAAAGCCCGCAGCCAAGGCCGCGAAGCCCGCCCCGGTTGAGGCAGAGGCCGAAACGCCCGTCGCGCCAGTGGCCAAGGAGCCGGTTGCGGACCCGACGCCCACCCCCGAAGTGGTCGCTGAACCCGCGCCTGAGCCGACGCCTGAACCTGTTGTGGAGGCGGCCCCTGAGCCGACCCCAGAACCGGTGGTTGCCGAAGCCACGCCTGAGCCCGAAGTTGACCCCAACAAGCCCAAGAAAAAAGGCTGGTGGTCGCTCGGTCGCTGACACGGCACCAGGGATGGATCAAAACGGAAAGGCCGGGCGCTCAGCCCGGCCTTTTCAGTTTCGGCGAATGAAATAATGGGTCGTCTCGCCCTGCGGCTCCTGACCCAGGAAGTCGTGCCCCTGTTCGGCGCAGAAATGCGGCACGTCAATCACCGCCGCCGGGTCCGTTGCCACCAGGCGCAACACCTGGCCCGGCGTCATGCCGATCAGCCGTTTGCGCGCCTTTAGCACGGGCAGGGGGCACAGCAGCCCGATCGCGTCCAGATCTTCGTCATAGGTCATGGGGCCGACATACGGCAGCACGTTTGTGCTGTCCATGGGCGCGCACGCGGTCACGCTTTCGCGATTTTGTCCAGATGTGACAGGCTGGCTCGTGACCTCGTGCGCAACAGAGGGTACATGGGGTCTATGTTCGGAATCGACCTCTTTGACGCGAGCCTTCTGCCCGCCATGTTCATCGCCCTGATTGCGGGTGGAATTTCATTCCTCAGCCCCTGTGTGCTGCCCATCGTGCCGCCCTATCTGGCGTATATGTCCGGGGTCAGCATGGGGGAGCTGAGCGAGGGAAAGGCGGCGACACGTAAGGCGACGATCACCGCGCTGTTTTTCGTCATGGGCCTGTCGACGGTGTTCCTGTTTCTGGGGTTTACCGCGTCGGCATTCGGTGCATTTTTCCTGCAAAACCAGAGCTATTTCAATGTCTTCGCGGGCATTCTTGTGATGCTGTTCGGGGCTCATTTTGTCGGCGCGATCCGCATTCCCTTTCTGATGCGCGAGGCCCGGATTGATGCGGGTGACCGGGGTGGCAGCGCCTTTGGCGCCTATCTTCTGGGCCTGGCTTTTGCCTTTGGTTGGACACCCTGCATCGGCCCGGTACTGGGCGCGGTCCTGTCCATGGCGGCAAGCGAAGGCAATGTCGCACGTGGCACGATTCTGCTGGGCGCCTATGCCATTGGCCTGGGCCTGCCTTTTCTGTTGGTCGCCGCCTTCTTCCCGCGCATGAGCCGCGTGATGGGCTGGATGAAACGCCACATGGAACAGATCGAACGCATCATGGGCCTGTTGCTCTGGACCATCGGGTTGATGATGCTGACCGGCGGCTTCTCGGCGTTTTCCTATTGGCTGTTGGAAACCTTCCCGGCCCTTGCGGTTATTGGATAAGGTCTTAATCCTGCCGGGTTTTTCCTGTATACAATGGTCAAACAACATTGGCCGGGCAGATGGACGCCACACAGCAACAACAGGTGAACCAGCGGATGAACCAGCGGNNTGAACCAGCGGGTGAAGCGGCGGCGGGTGTTCTACATCCCCGGCTATGACCCGATTCACCCCCGTCGTTATCGCGAACTGTATCGCAGCGAAGGCACTGCCCAGGCCGCGATTTCCGGCTATGATCTGACGCTTATCGGACGTCAGGGGCCGGGCACCTATGGCTGGCAGGTGACGGGCAACATCGACGGGGCCGAGACCGAGGCCGAGTATAACGTGCTGGTCTGGTCCGACATCGTGCGCGACAGCATGGAGCTGAATATCCCCGCGACCTATCTGTTGATGGCGCGCACGGCCTGGACCTATATCGGCTCGGGCACACTGCGCCGCCTGATGCGGTTGCGCAAGGGGCCGGTGATTGCCGCGCTGTATCCCGTTGGCATGTTGATCCTGCAACTGGTGCTGGCGCTGGTGTTGGGCATCGTGCTGGGCGAGGTGGCGCGTTGGGGCGCGGCCTTGCTGCACCCTATGGTCGGTCTGCTGGCATGGTGGGCGGTGTTTCTGACGGTGGTCACGCTGCTGCTCAGATGGTTTCGCAAGATCGACAACAAATTGTATGTCTACTATCTCATGCATGACTACAGCTATTCGGCGGCCTCCAAGGGGGCGAACCCGCCTTTGCTCGAGGCCCGGATGGCCGACTTCGCCGATGCCATCGCGGCGGCCCTAGAGAGCGACGTGGACGAGGTTCTGGTTGTCGGCCATTCCTCTGGGGCGCATCTGGGCGTGTCGATCCTGGCCGATCTGATCCGCGCGGGGCGGGTGCCCAAAGGGGGGCCGGCGTTGGGGTTTCTGAGCCTTGGCCAAGTGGTGCCGATGGTCAGTTTCCTGCCCAAGGCGGGGCGGCTGCGCGCCGATCTGCATGACCTCAGCCAGTCGGACCGCCTGACCTGGGTCGATGTCACAGCCCCCGGCGATGGCTGCGCCTTTGCGCTGTGTGACCCGGTGTCTGTGTCTGGCGTGGCCCCGAAACAGGGCAAGCGGTGGCCCTTGGTGATTTCGGCGGCCTTTACGCAAACTCTCAGCCCGGACCGTTGGGCGGAACTGCGCTGGCGCTTTTTTCGGCTTCATTTTCAATACCTTTGTGCCTTTGATCGGCCTGGGGACTATGATTACTTCCAGATCACCGCCGGGCCTGAGACCCTGTCAGACCGGTACAAGGGGCGCGCCCCGTCAAAAAGTCGCATTGACGTTGCCGTGTCGAAATATACGAACATGACACCATGACCTTGCCTCCAGACCGGCCCCCCAAACCGCCCGCACGCCCCGGAAAAGTTTCGCTCTGGCGCTATATGAAGCTGTTTCGCCAGGACATTCTGTCGGCGCAGCCCGCGCGGCTGTATCACGCCTGGATGGCTGAATTCCGCACGCCGTTCTTTCGCAGCTATATGTGTAACGACCCGAAACTGGTTGATCTTGTGCTCAAGGGACGGCCGGATGATTTCCCGAAATCGGACCGGGTGCGCGAAGGCCTTGCGCCGCTGTTGGGCAATTCGGTGTTCATCACCAATGGCGAGACCTGGAAGCGTCAGCGGCGCATTATCGACCCGGCTTTTGAGGGCGGGCGCCTGCGCGATATCTTTCCGGCGATGTGGGACGCAGGCGTGGCGGCGGTGGAGCGTTTGGCGCCACTGGCAGACGGGCAACCGATTGAAATTGAGGCACAAACCAGCCACGCAGCAGCGGACGTGATCTTTCGCACACTGTTTTCCATCCCAATTGAACATAAGGTCGCGGGGGCGGTTTTTGGCCGCTTCAAGGAGCACCAGCGGGCGCAACCGGTGGTCAATCTGGGCGCGATCCTGCCGCTGCCCAAGTGGTTCCCGCGGTTTCATTCACGTGAAACCAAGGACACGGCGCGCGATATTCGTGGCTTGATCACCCAGCTGACAGCGGGCCGGATGCAGGCGATCCAGGACGGCACGGCGCCGGATGATTTGGCGACCAAAATCATGACGACGCAAGACCCGGAAACCGGGCAGGTGTTTGACACCGAAGAAATGGTCGATCAGGTGGCAATCTTCTTTCTGGCCGGGCATGAAACCAGCGCCTCCGCCCTGGCCTGGGCGCTGTATTTGCTGGCAATGCATCCCGACTGGCAGGATCGAGTGGCCGAGGAGGCCTTGGCGTTCGACCCCGACAAAATCTATTTTTCCACCATGTCCAAACTGCGCCAGTCGCGCGATGTATTTCGCGAATCCATGCGGCTGTACCCGCCGGTGCCGATGATGGTGCGCGAGGCCGCGTGCCCTGAACATTTCCGTGATCGCGACGTGCCTGCGGGCAGCCAGATCGTGCTGAGCCCCTGGCATCTGCATCGCCATGAACGGATTTGGGAGCGGCCGGATGATTTTGATCCGGGCCGCTTTTCGACGCCCGAAGGCAAACAATGTATGCGCGAGGCTTATATCCCGTTTTCGGCCGGGCAGAGGGTCTGTCCGGGTTCGGCATTTGCGATGATCGAAGGGCCGTTGATCCTGTCGTTGCTGGTGCGCGCCTATCGGTTTGAGCTGGTGCCAGACCGTCCCGCCATGCCCGTCGCGCATCTGACGGTGCGGGGCAAGGATGGGATCTGGTTGCGCCTGACGAAACGCTAAACGGACCGGTAGTGGGTCAGAACATAGACCCGGATGGCCGAGGCCAGCCCCATATCGACACCGCGCGCCTCATCAATTTCGGCGGCCAGGGCATTGATTGGCATGGATTTTTCTGCAGCGATCGCGCGAAATGCATCCCAGAACTCAATCTCAAGCGAGACCGAAGTGCGGTGCCCGTGCAGGGTCAGGGAATGCTTTTGCGGTCTCATTCCACCTCGTGCCCGTCATGGTCACGGGCCGATTTCTCGCCCCGTGCCGTGTTCAAATGCTTCTGCGCCTTTGTCAGCCCGAATTTCGCCGCGTTTTCATCGGCTTTGGCCCGGTTCTTCACGCGGTCACGTGACTTGCGGGCCTTGGACAGGCTGACGATTTTTGCCATCAGTCCTTGGGGCCGATCATCTGTTCTGGGCGCACGACGGCGTCAAAGGTCGCCTCGTTGACAAAGCCCAGCGCGATGGCCTCTTCTTTCAAGGTGGTGCCGTTTTTATGCGCGGTCTTGGCCACTTTGGTCGCGTTGTCATAGCCGATGGTCGGGGCCAGAGCGGTAACCAGCATCAGGCTTTCTTTCATCAGCTTGTCGATGCGCGGCTCATTGGCCTGAATGCCGTTCAGCATCCGTTCGGTAAAGCTGTCGGTCGCGTCCCCCAGCAGCTGGATCGACTGCAACAGGTTATAGCTCATCATCGGATTATAGACGTTGAGCTCAAAGTGCCCCTGCGAGCCTGCGAAGGTCATCGCCGCATTGTTGCCCATGACATGGGCGGCGACCTG
>DFBF01000226.1:12265-28614 GCA_002367285.1 Rhodobacteraceae bacterium UBA3087
TTTTCGGGCAGGATCAATTCGCCAAGACCCGACCGCGGACCCGAGCCCAAGAAGCGGATGTCGTTGGCGATCTTATAGCAGCTGCCAGCGACCGTGGCCAAAGCGCCCGACATGAAGACCATGGCATCATGGGCGGCGAGGGCTTCGAATTTGTTCGGGGCGGTGACGAAGGGCAGGCCGGTGATGCGCGCCATATTGGCGGCAACGGTTTCGCCCCAGCCCTTTTTTGTGTTCAGCCCGGTTCCGACGGCGGTGCCGCCTTGGGCCAGCTCATAGATGCCGGGCAGGGCGGCGTTCACCCGTGCGATGCCCTGGCGGATCTGGTGGGCATAGCCGCCAAATTCCTGGCCCAGCGTCAGGGGCGTTGCATCCTGGGTGTGGGTGCGGCCGATTTTGATGATGTCCTTGAACTCTTCGGATTTGGCCTCAAGCCCGGCCAAAAGTTTGTTCAGCCCGGGCAGCAGCACGTCGCGCACCGACATGGCGGTGGCGATATGCATGGCGGTCGGGAAGGTGTCATTCGATGACTGACCCATGTTGCAATGGTCATTGGGGTGCACCGGGTCTTTTGATCCGATGAGGCCGCCCATGATTTCGATGGCGCGGTTGGCGATGACCTCGTTCGAGTTCATGTTGGACTGGGTGCCAGACCCCGTTTGCCACACCACCAGCGGAAAGTGGTCGTCCAGCTTGCCGGCAACCACTTCGCCCGCCGCTTCGATGATCGCATCGGCAACGGCGCCGTCCATGTCGCCCGAGGCCTTGTTGGCTTCGGCACAGGCCTGTTTGATCACGCCCAGCGCACGCACGATGGCGACCGGTTGTTTTTCCCAGCCGATCGGGAAATTCATCAACGAGCGCTGTGTCTGCGCGCCCCAATATTTGTCGGTGGGAACCTCAAGCGGTCCAAAGCTGTCGGATTCGGTGCGGGTCTGGGTCATGTGTCGGCGCCTTTGATGGAAAACCGTTGCTTTCATAACGCGTTTTTCACAAAGTTCAATGCTGTATACCGTGGAATACTGATATGGCGCGTATGCTGGCTTACTTACGGAAACTGTCCAGGCTGACGATTTCTGCGTCTTTGTGCTCGTCTTCGATGGGGGGCACATCTTCGGCCATGGGCGCAAGCTCTTCGGTCTCGACCGGCGCGTCTTCTGGCACACAGCTCAGCCCGTCTTCCTCGCCCTCTTCGTCCTGGCTTTCGAACCGCAGGCCGAATTCCACGGACGGATCCACGAAGGTGCGGATCGCGTCATAAGGGATGAACATCGCTTCGGGCTGGTCGCCGAAGTTCAGCGTGACAGCAAAGCCGACGTCGCTGACTTCAAGGTTGTCGAACCAGTGTTGCATGACGATGGTCATGTCCTCGGGAAAGCGGTCGTGCAACCAATCGGCCAGCTCGACCCCATCCTGACGCGTGTCGAAGGTGATGAAGAAATGATGCGCCCCGGGCAGGCCATTTTCGGCAACATCCTGCAACACTTTCTGGATCAGCCCGCGCATGGCGGTGTGCATGAGATTGCCATAGTCGATGGTGTCAGACATAGGAGCGGCCTTTGAAATTGTGTTGCCCCCAGCATAGGGGATTCGGAGGTGAAGGAAAGCGGCGAGGTGGATTTTCAGCCCGTCATCACGCCAAGCCCCGCACCAGCCGCCGCCATGAGGACCAGAGCCAGTGGCAGAGACAGGCGCAGGCGCAACAACAGATAGGCGGCCACCACGGCCAGACCCAGGGCCGGGGCGTTGAAGCTGGACCAGATAGGCCAGGCCGGGCTGAGCGGGCCCAGATCAGCCCGCGTGACCTGATCAAAGAACACATGCAGCGCAAACCACAGCGACAGATTGGCGATGACACCAACCACGGCGGCGGTAATGGCCGACAGCGCCCCGGTCAGGCGTGGGCGGGACGAAATCCATTCGACATAGGGCGCGGCGGTGAAAATCCACAGGAAACAGGGCACGAATGTCACCCACAGCGTCAGCGCGGCGGCGGCCAGCGCCAGGCCCGGTCCCGCCGCATTGTGCCCGGCCATGAAGCCCACGAATTCGGTCACCAGAATCAGCGGCCCCGGTGTGGTTTCCGCCAGCCCCAGCCCGTCCATCATCTGCGGCGTGGTCAGCCAGTGGTTCGTTTCGACCACCTCTTGCGTCATATAGGCCAGCACCGCATAGGCACCGCCAAAGGTCACCACTGCCAGCTTTGAGAAGAACAGCCCGATGGCGGCCAGCGTGTCGGCCCCCAGCGCCCAGGCGGTCGCAATCGGCGCCCACCACAGGCCCAGCCACAGCGCAATGGTGCGCGGTGTGCGGGCCTTGAGCGGTGGGGCGGCTGTGGCGCTGTGATCGCCGGTTGCGGTCAGGGCGCCATAGGTGGCGGCCAGCGCGATGATCAGTGGAAAGGGCGCGTTCAGGGCAAACAACGCCAGAAAGGACAGCACCGCCAGAACGTATCGGTCGCGGCTTTTCAAGGCCTTGCCCGACAGGCGCAGCAGGGCTTGCAGCACAACAATGGCGACGGTGGCCTTGATGCCCAGGAACAGCGCCTCGGCCAGGGGCAGCGCCCCCCAGGTGGCATAGGCCCAGACCAGCGCCAGCATGACAAGCGCGCCGGGCAGGGTGAACAACAGCCCGGCAATCAGCCCGCCGGTGACCCCCCTCAGACGCCAGCCCGCATAGGTGCACAGCTGCATTGCCTCGGGTCCCGGTAGCAACATGCAAAACGACAGTGCATTCAGGAATTGCTGTTCGCTTAGCCACGGACGATCATCAACCAGTTCGCGGTGCATCACGGCAATCTGCGCCGCCGGGCCGCCAAAGGACATCACTCCAATGCGGGCAAAAACGCGGGTCAGCTCGCGCAGGGATGGCGTATTCATGCGTGCCCCTGTTGGGTTGGCCAGTCGTGACCTTCATCGGTTCCGTCTCGGGCCCAACGATACAGGGCATCATGGGCATCATATAGGCTCAGGGCGGCCTCAAGCTGGTCGATGTCGTTTTTGTACTGGCGCGACAGGCCAACCGACAGGGCCAACAGCCCGGCGGCTTCGGGGGCCAGATCATGTTTGTTTGTGTCCGCAGCGCGAATGACTGTTGCCAAATGGTCAAGCGCTGGTGTGGGCAGGGCAAATTCGGCAATCATTGTGTCAAAGGTGCACTGGGGGTCGCGGTGGGACCAAAACACGCCTTCGATGTTAAAGGGGGGGTGCCAAAGCGGTCAGCGATATCCGGCATCTGCGTCGGTGGCACAAACAGAAACCGGGCGTTGCAATCGACAAGCCGTCGGCTGAGCCAAGGGCGGGCGATGCGGTCAATCTTTGGCCGGTGGCGCGTGACCCACAGGGTGGGGCCTTCGGGGGTGCCTTCGGCGGAGTCTGGCAGGCTCTTGATTGGGACATGTGGCAACCCGGCGGCATGCCAGGCCATTTTGCCACCGGCCAAAACCTCGGCGGCAATGCCATCGGCGCGCAATCTTGCGGCGGTGCCATGGCTCAGTTTTTTGCCCTTTTGACAGATCACCACCACACGTTGGCCGCTCAGCTGTGGGATCAGTTCGGCGATCTGGCGCGAGGGATGGCGTTGTGCTGTGGGGATAAGGCATGGCAGGCTGGCCAGGTCTTCATCCGTTGTGACGTCAATCAGATGCGGCGCATTGGCCAAGCCAAGAAGGCGCATCAATTGTGGCGGGGTGATTTCGTTGAACATGGTCGTAACGCATCCTTTGTCGCGGGATCAATGGATGCGAACCTTGGGCCGAGGCCCCACGAAGCCCCACGGGGCGGTATCGCGGACCCCATGGCTTTGTTTGGCAAATGTGAACTGTGTGGTCAAGGCTGCGTGGGATTAAGCCCAACGCCTTCACCGCTGAGGCACAGCGCCAGGCTGTCCTGTGGCAAATAGCCGAGCTGTTCAAGCAGCGTCAGGAAATCGAATTGATTATAGGCCTCGACAATGCGCCCATCGATCACCCGCGCCATGATCTGACCCGAGGTCACCACCGGGTGTTCGGTGCCCGCAGCGGTGGCATGGACCGATATGTGCGCCCAAACCCAGTCGCCACATTCGACCACTTTGTCGAACCGGAAATTCGGTGCTTCGATCTGGGCCAAAAAGGCGGGAACCAGGGCTTTGAAATCTTCGGGGCCGATTGAAAACGCCATCATGCCCTCGGCATGGGTTTCGGGGGTAAACAGGTCGTCGATTGCCGCAAGGTCGGCCTGCATCCAAACGCGATCATACCAGATTTTTAAGGTTTCTGTCGGGGTCATCGCACCTTCTCCTGTTGCGTTCTCCTGTTGCGTTGGAGGCAATGTAGGCCGCGAAGGTTAATTAACTCTTGAACGCCCGGCTTGACACGGCGTCCGCAAGGGGGATGTCATGTGAGAAAAGGGGGGAAGTGCAGGCTTCTGTTGCCAGGTGCCTGCGAACCCCGCCTTACGCGGCTAGGCGAAAGGACTTAAGTTTCGGCAACTCGAACTGCTTACGCAGCCAGAGCCATAGCCGGAGCACGATTGTTATTGGCAATTGTACATAATGGGCCGATACGGTGGCACCCAGCCGAAACAAAGCTAACCCCTTNNGGATATTTGGTGGAGTCGCCGGGTACCGCCCCCGGGTCCGATCCGCTTATTACGAGCGCGTTTATGTCCATAGTCTCCGAGGAGACAGGAGTAATATAGGCGTTCAGGCGGGCTGGGAAAAGGGCCAAAGCGCGAAAAAGCACATTGCCGGGTCAGAAAACCCCGGACAGGCGAAAATGGCCGGTCTGGGGATAGGCCGCCAGGAAATTCTCTTCGCGGGTGCCGGGGCCGACGTTATGGATCACCGTAATGCGTGCGGTGCCCGCCACCAATCGGTCCGACACGATGCCCACATGCGGCCGCTCCGGCCTCAAAGTCCCGGCCCCAAAACCCCGGTCACGAAGTCTCTGGGACAAAGGGTATCAAGTTTTTGTGGGGGCTGGGCAAGAGTGCGCCCAAACAGAGGGTGTCACAGCAAAGGGTCAGGACGCGCGCCTGATCCCGAAAGGCGTGGGTGCGTGTCCTGCTTTGGTGTCGAAAGAGTAATGTCTGTTCCAGCACTCTTTACACCGCATTAAGGTTAACAAGGGGTTAAAGCGCGGTGATTGGGTCTGACACTGGCCCCGACGCGGGGACGGACACTGGCCCTGATGCTGATCCGAAGTTCTGGTCTGGCGGTCTGGCCTAGTTCTGGGGCAGGCGCGCCGCCCGCGCCGCGCGAACCTGTTCGGCCAGCGTCAGCGTATAGGTCGACAGATCCGCCAGAGCGACGTCAGCCGCGCCGCCGTCGCCCGCCTCGATCGCGTCGGCAATGCGGCCGTGCAGGGCGACGATCGCCTCGCGCGACCGGGCTGAAAAGGTGATCATGTTCATCAGCGGCTGGGTCGCCTCGACCGCACCGGCCAGCTGGTAAGACAACACCGGGTTGCCCGCGCCATCCACCAGCGCCCGGTGAAACGCCACATCCGAGGCGCAGAATGCCTCGTCCGTCAGGCCGGGTTGCGATTGGCGGTGAATTTCGGCGCGCATGGTGGCCAGCTGATCCGCCGTGCGCCGCTGTGCTGACAGGGCGACGCAAGCGCGTTCCATTGCATAGCGCGCTTCGCAAGCGGTTTCGAAATCGACCTCGTTCATCGACAACAGCAGGGTTGAGGTGGTGATCTGCTGCCCATAGGCCTCTTCAAACGACATGCGGTTCACGAAGGCCCCGCCGGTTGCGCCGCGCTGTGTGCGGATCAGGTTCTGGGCGGCCAGGCGCTTCAGGGCCTCGCGCACAGTGGGGCGCGAGACGCCAAACTGGTCGCATAACTCGGCCTCGGAGGGCAGGCGTTGATCGACGATCAGCCCGCCATCAATGATCGAATTGCGGATAGCGTCGGCGATCTGTTTGGACAGGTCGCGATCCATTTCTAAATCGGTTTTCATAAAAACCATTTGTCAGACATTTGAAGTTGTGGCAATCATTTTGCCAAATGTAAGACAATTGTGCGTATTTGAGTCGCACAACCGCAACATGTTCAGGGAGGAGCAGACATGCCCGTAAATATCGATGACATTCTGGCACGCGCACGCAAGCATACCGATGAGGTGATCAAACCCAATGTGGACGCATGGAACGAGGCTGGCGCCTGGCCGCGTGATGCGTCTGACAAGGCCGGTGCCCTGGGCCTGACCGGGCTCTATGCACCTGAGGAATTCGGTGGGCAGGGCCTGTCCCTGGGTGACGGCATTCGTGTGTACGAAGAACTGGGCAAGGGCGATGGCGCCTATGCGTTCGCGCTGTCGATGCACAATATCTGCACCTTCGCGGGCTGTGGCTTTGGCACTGACGCGTTCAAAGCGGCTTGGGGCAAGGACCTGACCTCGGGTCGCAAGCTGGCCAACTTTGCGCTGACGGAACCGCAGTCGGGCTCGGACGCCACCAACATGTATTCGCGCGCCGTGATCAACGATGACGGCACCTGGACCATCAATGGCGCAAAAGCCTGGGTGTCGCTGGCTGGCGAGGCGGATATCTATTTCACCGTCGTGAAAACCACTGATGAACCCGGCCACAAGGACATGGCGATGATCGCCATTCCCGCCGATGCCGAGGGCCTAACATTTGGCCCCGCCTATGACACGCCGTCCTATGAATTCCTGCCGTTGAGCGAGATGTATATGAAGGACGTGGTGGTGTCGGAGGACAACATCATCCTGCCGGTCGGTCAGGGCCTGCAAGGGTCGCTTATGGCGATCGACATTGCGCGGGTCTCCATTGCGTCGGGCTGTTGCGGGTTGATCGAGGCGGCTTTGGACACCGCGCTGGCCTATTCCAAGAACCGCAAGATGTTTGGCGGCAAGAACCTGGATCTGGACGGCATTCAGTGGATGCTGGGCGATGTGGCGACGGACCTTGAGGCCTCGCGCCTGTTGTACCGCGCCGCCGCCAATGCTTTGGGCACGCCCGAAGGGCCTGTCATGGCGGCGCACGCGAAACGCTTTGTGCCCGATGCGGCGGTCAATGCCGCCAATACCTGTACCCAGGTTCTGGGCGGCATGGGGCTGTTGAAACCCTATGGCATGGACCGTCTGTCGCGCCTGTCACAGATGCTGCGCATCGTTGATGGAACGACGGAGATCAGCCGTGTGGTGATCGGGCGTAGCTTGCAAAAACGCGCGAAATCGCTGCCGGATCTGCCGGTGCCCAAGGGCTTTGGCGAGGTCTGATCGCATGATCACACCGGCCTATGCCCAAACCATGGCGCGTTATAACGACTGGCAAAACCGGTCGATTTATGGCGCGGCGGATGGCCTTGAGGACGCGGCGCGGCGACTGGGCGGTGCTGAAACAGCTGCGGCGCCGGGCGGATGACATGGTCATCGCCTGGGCCGATGCGCTGGAGCCTGACGACACCGACTTGCCATTCATGGAGATGTAAGATGGCCCTGATCGCCCCCTCGCGCCGCGTGCGGCGTACGCCCTTTTCTGACGGTGTCACCGCCGCCGGGGTCAAGGGCTATACGGTCTATAACCACCTGAAATCTGCTGTGCAGGTCTGGGATGTCTCCTGCGAACGCCAGGTGGAAATTCGTGAGGTGGAAATTCGGGGCCCGGATGCGGGGCGTCTGGTGCAGATGTTGACCCCGCGCAACCTGTCGGAAATGCAGGATGGCCAGTGTTTCTATGTGCCTATGGTGGATGAAACCGGCGTGCCGCCCTGCGATCGGGCCTGGCCGTTGATGGACGGCAACCTTCAGGTCGGCCAGGTGACTTCGGCGGCGAATTCGCCGGACTTTGCAACCGGGGTCGGCATCGGCATGGTGCGCATGACCCATAGGGCGTCGGGCACCGAGCTGGACGTGATCACACCGGACGGCGCACGGGCGGCGCTGGTCCACGAAACTTTCTGGATATGAGGATATGACGATGTTTAAAGCACTTGTGATGGAGCAGGGCGAAGACGGGTTGGCGACGGCAAACCTGACCGAAATTGACGAAGCCGCGCTGCCTGAGGGCGATGTGACGGTCGCGGTTGACTACTCTACGGTGAACTACAAGGACGGGCTGTGCCTGTCGGCCAAAGGCGGCGGGTTGGTGCGCAACTATCCCCATGTGCCGGGGATCGATTTTGCGGGCACGGTCGAGGCGTCCGATGACGCGCGCTATAAGCCCGGCGACAAGGTCGTGTTGACCGGCTGGCGGGTCGGAGAGGTTCGCTGGGGCGGCTATGCGCAAAAGGCGCGGGTGAAGGCCGACTGGCTGGTGCCGCTGCCCGCAGGCCTGGATGCCCGTCAGGCCATGGCCGTGGGCACCGCCGGGTTTACCGCAATGCTGGCCGTGATGGCGTTGGAAGACCACGGGTTGAAGCCGGGCAATGGGCCGGTTCTGGTCACGGGCGCGGCGGGCGGTGTCGGGTCCGTCGCCACGGCGATCCTGGCCAACCTGGGATACGAGGTGGCGGCCGTCACAGGTCGGGCCGATCAGGCCGATTACCTGACCAGCCTGGGTGCAACGCAGATCGTCGCGCGGGACGAGCTGAACGAGACCGTGAAGCGGCCGCTTGAGGCGGAAACCTGGGCAGGCTGCATTGATGCGGTGGGCGGTGCGATGCTGGCCCGCGTGCTGGGCCAGATGAAATACGGCGCATCGGTGTCGGCCATCGGTTTGGCCGGGGGCGCGGGTCTGCCGACCACGGTCATTCCCTTCCTGCTGCGCGGTGTGAACCTGTTGGGTATCGATTCCGTGATGCAGCCCTATGACAACCGTCTGCGGGCCTGGGAACGTCTTGCCAAAGATCTGCCGATGGACAAGCTGGAGGCCATGGTGCACCCGGCAACCCTGTCCGATCTGCCCGGTCTTGGCGCCGATATCCTGAAGGGGCAGGTCAAGGGCCGTGTCGTGGTCGACGTGAACGCTTGAACGTGGTTCACCTGAGCGGGATCCAAAGGCGTGGGCGGCAAGTGCCGCCCACGCTTGATATCTCGCGGGCCAGGGCCCGCTTGGCCCGCTTGGATTGACGCGTGGGGGGACGTTTCTCTCTTGCTCCAGCGTTTTGCCTGCGCTAGCCGTTTCATGTCCGTGACGCGCGGGCTGCCGAACGACAAGTGTCGCGCGGCTGGCTGGAAGACCTGCCGGACTGGGGTGCCAGATTCGACAGGCACACCCCCAACAGACAAGGACATATTGCGATGAGCAAGCTGGATATTGATTGGGTGCGGGCGCAGTTTCCCGCCTTTGACGAACCGACGCTTCAGGGCCAGGCGTTTTTCGAGAACGCCGGTGGGTCATACACCTGCGCGCCGGTGATCAACCGCCTGACGCGGTTTTATACGCAGCGCAAGGTCCAGCCCTATGCGCCCTATGAGGCCTCGCGTCTGGCCGGCGAAGAAATGGACGAAGCGCGTAGGCGGCTGGCGGCCATGTTGGGGGTCGACACCGATGAGGTCAGCTTTGGCCCCTCGACCACGCAGAACACCTATGTTCTGGCCAATGCGTTTCGCCAGTTCCTGACCCCCGGTGATGCGATCATCGTCACCAATCAGGATCACGAGGCCAACACCGGCCCCTGGCGTCGTCTGGCAGACGAAGGCGTTGAGGTGCGCGAATGGCAGATTGATCCCGACACCGGCCATCTGGACCCGGCGCAGTTGGACAACCTTCTGGGTGACAAGGTGCGGCTGGTCTGTTTTCCACACTGTTCCAACGTGGTGGGTGAGATCAACGATGTCGCCGCGATCACCGCAAAGGTGCATGCGGCAGGGGCCTATGTCTGTGTCGATGGCGTCAGCTATGCGCCGCATGGTTTCGTGAATGTGGATGAACTTGGCCCGGATATCTATCTGTTTTCGGCCTATAAAACCTATGGCCCGCATCAGGGGGTCATGGTGATCCGGCGTGGGCTGGGCGAGGTCTTGCCAAACCAGGGGCACTATTTCAACGCGGGGTCGCTGTACAAACGGTTCACGCCTGCGGGGCCGGATCACGCCCAGATTGCCGCCAGCGCGGGCATGGCGGATTACATCGACGATCTGTGCGCGCATCATGGCATCACCGGGGACGCGGCGACGCGCTGTGCGGGGGCGCATGACCTGATGCGGGGCCACGAGGTCACGCTTTTGCAACCCTTGCTGGACTATGTCAGCGCCAAGAACGCGGTTCGATTGCTGGGCCCGGCGCAGGCCGAAAGCCGCGCGCCCACCGTTGCCTTGGCGTTGAACGGGGCGGCGGCCCCCGTCGCGGCGGCGCTGGCAGATCACGGCATCATGGCCGGGGGCGGTGATTTCTATGCGGTGCGCACGCTGACGGCCATGGGGGTGGACCCCGATCAGGGCGTGCTGCGGCTGAGCTTTACCCATTACACCCACGCAGACGAAGTGCAGCAGTTGTTGCAGGCGCTGGAGCGGGTGCTGTAACCGCCCAAAATGGCCTGAAATGACGAAAACCTTGCCCAAACGGCCAGTTTCCCCCTAGTTTTGTCCAAAACAGGGGGGAACTGGATGATCATGACATCGGTCAGAGGCCAGGAGAATCTGCCGCGATATTTCGCGCAGGCGTTCGACCTGGCTAGCAAATTGAACAACGGTCAATTGGACTTTATCCTGCCAGACGGGCGCGTTTTTCGCGTCAAGGGCCGCAATCCGGGCTATGCCGCCACGCTGCACGCCCATGACGGCGATGTGTTCACGCGTCTGGTGCGCGAGGGCGAACTGGGCTTTGGTGACAGTTTCATCGAAGGCGGTTGGTCGTCGCCGGATCTTCAGGCTTTTCTGGATCTGGTGCAAAACGACAACGAAGACCTATATAACGGTTTTCCGGGCATGGCGCTGGTGCGGGCCTATGAGCGGATGCGGTTCTGGTTGCAATCCAACTCCAAGCGGCAGGCGAAAAAGAACATCAGCCGTCACTATGATCTGGGCAATGCGTTCTATCGCCTGTGGCTGGATGACAGCATGACCTACAGCGCGGCACGCTTTAAGACCGGTCGGGAAAGCACTGAAAAGGCACAGGAATTGAAATACGAAAGCATGGTCGATCAGATGGGTGTGCAGCCCGGTGATCATGTGCTGGAGATCGGCTGTGGCTGGGGCGGATTTGCGCAATATGCCGCCGGGCAACGCGGGCTGCGCGTGACCGGATTGACGATCAGCCAGGAACAGCACGACTTTGCCGTTGAGCGCATTGCGCGCGCGGGCCTGTCGGACCGGGTCGACATCCGCATGCAGGATTACCGCGACGAAAAAGGGTGCTATGACGCCATTGCCAGCATTGAGATGTTCGAGGCGGTCGGTGAGAAATACTGGCCGACCTATTTCGACACGGTGCGCAGGTGCCTCAAACCCGGCAAGCTGGCGACCTTGCAAATCATCACCTTGGCGGAACACCGGTATGATAAATACCGCAAGGGTGTTGATTTCATACAGAAATACATCTTTCCGGGCGGCATGTTGCCGTCGAAAACCGCGCTGCGTCACGAGGTGGGGCGCGCCGGATTGGTGGTTTGCAACCAGATCGCGTTTGGCGAAAGCTATTCCATCACGCTGCGCCGCTGGCACGAGACGTTCAATGCGAAATGGGATCAGGTGGCGGCATTGGGATTTGACGACCGGTTCCGGCGCATGTGGAATTTCTATCTGACCTCTTGCGCCGCAGCCTTTCACAGCGGAAACTGCGACGTAATACAGGTGACATTGGAAAACCCGGGCTGAGCAACAGGCGCGGGCGGACACAAGGAGCAGTCCCATGCCCACAGCCGCGAAATTGGTGGCCGCGATCTGTTACGCCGCCCTGGGGTGGTTTTGTGCCGATCTGATCAAACCGTATTTGCCTGAGGGCACACAGGTGGGGCTGTTTTCGCCGATTTCTGCCGCCCTGGGCGTGATCGTTGGCTGGACCTTTGCGGGGCGACGGCTGGGCGATGGCACGGGCACACCGATGGGCATCGGCTTTGCCGGCGCGGTGTTGCTGGCGGTCTATGTTCTGTTCGCGTTTTCGGGTTATGAAATGGTGCGCCTGTCGATGCGCAACCGCTATGACGGGCCGGTCGATGCGCTGCAAAGCATGTTCGAGCTGGGCGTCGACTATGCCTGGACCGCAGCGGTGCCTGAGGTGCTGGCCACGCTGGTGGTCGGTGGTCTGATGTGCGGTATTCTGACCGGCTGGGCCGCGCGAAAGTGGTCATAACCCAATGACGTCATTGTTCTTTTACGGCACGTTGCAATACCGCCCGTTGCTGGCGCTGGTGCTGGGGGACAGCCGTGCGGTGCTGCGGCCTGCGGCTTTGGCAGACCATGCGGTCAGCTGGGCTGATGGTCAGGCCTTTCCGCTGATCCATGCCCAGCCGGGCGCGCAGGCGCAGGGCCTGTTGGTTGACGGGCTGAGCGCGCAAGATGTTGCCCGGCTGAACTTCTATGAGGGCGGGTTTGCCTATACGCTGCACGATAGGGTGGTGCAGGTTGATGGTGGCGATCAGGCGACGCAGGTCTATTTCTCTGATCCCGGCCACTGGACCCCCGGCGCGCCCTGGGCGTTGCTCGATTGGGTCGACAGATGGGGCGCGATGACGCTGCATGCGGCGGCCGAGGTCATGTCCTATTATGGCCATCTGGACGCCGAACAGGTCGCGCAACGGTTCACGATGATCCGCATGCGCGCCGACAGTCGGGTCAGGGCAGGGAAAACGCCGCCGACCAGCCTGCGTTCGGGGCTTGGCTCCGGTGATGTCGCGACCACACAGGCGCGCCGGCCCTATTCGAACTTTTTCACGCTGGAAGAACACGACCTGGCCTTTCGCCGCTTTGATGGGCAGATGAGCGAGACGGTCAATCGCGCTGGCTTTGTCGGCGGCGATGCGGTGACGGTTCTGCCCTATGACCCGGTGCGCGACGTGGTTCTGGTGATCGAACAGTTCCGTTTTGGCCCGCATCTGCGCGGTGATCCGCACCCTTGGGTGTTAGAGCCCATCGCCGGGCGGATCGACCCCGGTGAAACGCCTGAGGTCTGCGCCCGCCGCGAGGCCGAGGAGGAGGCCGGGCTGAGCCTGGGCGCGCTGCATCATGTGGCCGATTATTACCCCAGCCCTGGCGCAGTCAGCGAATTCCTGATGTCTTATATCGCGCTGGCGGATCTGCCGGACTCAGCCGCCGGTCTGGGTGGTGTGGACCACGAGGCCGAAGATATCCGGTCCCATGTCATCGCCTTCACGCGCCTGATGGACCTCGTGTCCTCGGGCGAGGCAGGATGCGGACCTTTGGTCCTTTCTGCCCTGTGGCTTGCGCAAAACCGTGATCGGCTGCGCAGCGGTGCTTGAAACCCCGTCGGGCGGGGCTTATTCCTGTTGGGGCAGACATGCGCGAAAGGTGAAAAGATGGACGTGAAGCAGGACCTTGCGGCCTCGGTGGGCAACACGCCCCTGATCCGGTTGAATGCAGCCTCCGAGGCGACCGGCTGTGCCATCTATGGCAAGGCCGAATTTATGAATCCGGGCCAGTCGGTCAAGGACCGCGCCGCGCTGTATATCATCCGCGACGCCGTGGCGCGCGGCGATCTGAAACCGGGCGGCACGATCGTCGAAGGCACGGCGGGCAATACGGGTATCGGCCTGGCGCTGGTCGGGGCCTCGATGGGGTTCAAGACCGTCATCGTCATCCCCGAAACCCAGTCCGAAGAAAAGAAAGACATGATCCGGCTGGCCGGGGCCGAGCTGGTTCAGGTGCCTGCCGCGCCCTACAAGAACCCCAACAACTATGTGCGGTATTCGGAACGACTGGCGCGCAAGCTGGCCGAGACGGAACCGAATGGTGCGGTCTGGGCCAACCAGTTTGACAATGTGGCCAACCGACAGGCCCATGTGGAAACCACCGGGCCCGAGATCTGGGAACAGACCGGCGGTCAGGTGCACGGGTTTACCTGTGCGGTGGGCTCGGGTGGCACGCTGGCGGGCGTTGGCATTGCGCTTCAGCCCAAGGGCGTGAAAGTCGCGCTGACCGATCCGATGGGCTCGGGCCTGTTCAGCCTGTACCGCGATGGCGCGGCCAAGGCGACGGGCAGTTCCATCACCGAAGGCATCGGCCAGGGGCGTATCACCGCCAACCTGGACGGGTTCCAGCCCGACATGTTGTATCAGGTGTCGGATGAAGAGGCCCTGCCGGTGGTCTTTGATCTGCTGGCCGACGAAGGCCTGTGTCTGGGCGGATCATCCGCCATCAACATTGCCGGCGCCATGCGCATGGCGCGCGATATGGGCCCAGGTCATACCATTGTCACCATGCTGTGCGATTACGGCACGCGATATCAATCCAAGCTGTTCAACCCGGCTTTCCTGAAGGAAAAGGGCCTGCCGGTGCCGCAGTGGCTGGATCAAGCCCCCGCCATGTTGCCCGAAGTATTCGAGGACTGATGTTTCCCATTTTGCGTTTTCTGACCCTGGTGGTCCTGTTGTCCTTGCCGATTTCGGTGCGGGCGCAGGATGGCGCGGTTGCGTCCGCTGTCACTGCGCCTGAAACTGCCTCTGCCACAGAGGTTCGGGCGGATGGATCACCCGATTACACCGCCTGGAGCAAGCTGGCGGACCGGGTGGAAAGCGCGTTGGAGGTCGGGCGGGCCTCGGACACGGTCATGCTGGACCTGCGCGGCGAAATCGCCGAGTGGCGCGAGCTGTTTTCCGCGGCGCAGGCCGAAAATGCAATTCGCATCAATACGTTGAAGACACAGATTTCAACGCTGGGCCCGGCGCCTGAAGCCGGCGGCACCGAACCTGCGATCCTGACCCAGCGGCGCGATGAGCTGACTGAGCAGCTGAACGAGGCCCGGGTGCCGGTGCAGAAGGCCGAGGAGGCCTATACCCGCGCCGATGTGTTGATCCGCGAGATCGACAGCCTGATGCGCTCGCGGCAGACCGACCTGTTGTTAGAGCTGGGGCCGACACCGATCAACCCGGCAAGCTGGCCCAAGGCGGTGGACGATTATCTGTCGACGCTGCGCCTGGCCTGGGCAGAAATGACATCAGCCTGGGGCACCGAAACGCAATGGGCCGAACTGAAACGCGTGTTGCCGGTGACCATCATTCTGGGCGTGATCGGCTTGACCCTGGTCTTGCGCGGTCGCAGCTGGGTCATGCGGTTTGGTGCGGGGCTGCGCAGCCGATCCCGGGGGGCCGCGCGCGGTGTCTGGGGGTTCCTGACATCGTTGGGGCAGGTGGTTGCTCCGATGCTGGGCATCTATCTGTTGGTACAGGGGTTGAACACGGCGGGCGTTCTGGGGCTGCGAGGACAGATCCTGTCCGATAACCTGTTGTTGATGGGCCTGTTTTATTTCGGAGCGTTGTGGCTGGGCACGCGGGTGTTTGGCATTGGCGACGGGGCGCTGGCGGCGATGCGCCTGCCGACACCGGCGGCGCGCGCCGAGGGGCGTTATGCCACCGCCGCAATCGGTCTGCTCTATGGGCTGTCCTATGGGCTTGAGCGGATCGGCGGCTATGAGGATTACAGCGGCGCCAGCATGGCGGTTCTGAATTTCCCCCTGATGCTGGGCGCTGGGTTCTTGATGATCCGGCTGGGGCGCTTGATGCGCCAGCACGCCGATCTTGAGGGCGACGCGACATCGGGCGACAGTTTCCGAACGGGCATCGAAAAGCTGCTGAGCCGCGCGATCGTGATCGTTGGCTATCTGGGCCCGCTGGCAGCGGCCATCGGATATGCGGAACTGGCGGGTACGCTGTTGTTCCCGACGGCTTTGACCCTGGCGTTGATTGCGCTGCTTGAGGTGCTGCAACAGTTCTATACCAACCTGTATGGCCTGGTGACGGGGCGCGACGATGACGCGGCCAACCAGGCGCTGAGCCCGACGCTGGCAACCTTTGCAACCGCCTTGGCGATGATGCCTGTGGCCGCGCTGATCTGGGGCGCGCGCTGGACGGATTTGACCGAGCTGTGGACCACCGTGGGTCAGGGGTTTCAACTGGGTGATACCCAGGTCACGCCACGCACGTTCCTGGTGTTCGTGGTGGTGTTCCTTGTCGGCTATGTGCTGACCCGGCTGTTGCAAGGGGCGCTGAAAAGCTCGATCCTGCCGCGCACAAGTCTGGACAAGGGCGGGCAGAACGCGATCAGCTCGGGCTTGGGGTATGTCGGCATTTTCGTCGCTGCCCTGGTGGCAATCACGGCGGCGGGCATCGACATGTCGTCACTGGCCATCGTTGCCGGTGCGCTGTCGGTTGGCATCGGGTTTGGCCTGCAAAACATCGTGTCCAACTTTGTCTCTGGCATCATCTTGTTGATTGAACGGCCGATTTCCGAAGGCGACTGGATCGAGGTCGGTGGCCAGATGGGCTATGTGCGCGATATTTCGGTGCG